>CAZTOM010000239.1:0-3720 GCA_964615555.1 uncultured Actinomycetaceae bacterium | reverse complement strand
GGGGAGGGCGTGGCGGAGTTCTGCACGGAGCACGATCTTCCCGAGCCGGTGGTGATCTCCCACGATCTCAGCGCTGAGGCGGCCGCTACGGCCGTGGAGCAGTGGCGGGAGGCCGGGGTGAGCGCCGTTGCCACCTACAACGACGAGTACGCCTTCGCCATCCTGGCCGGCATGAGGGCGCTGGGGCTCAGCGCACCGGAGGACCTCGCCGTGATCGGCGTGGACGATGTGCAGTTGAGCAAGTTCGCCGCCCCGCCGCTGACCACCGTGACGCTCAGCCCCCCGGACGCCGTGGAGATCCTGGGGAAGCTGGTGCTCGCCAACCTCGGCGAGGAGGAGTACCCGGAGCTCGCCCCGCAGGCGACCCTTCCCAAGCTGGTGGTCCGCGAGACCACCTGATGGGCTGCGCCTGCGGCCGGCCCCGCAGCGCACGATTCCCCGGGGAAACCACCTGATCTGCTGCGCCTGCGCAGGTCCTGGGGTTGACTGGATCCATGGCTGCAGCTTTCGGCGGAACCTACGCACCTGACCCGATCCCGGCGCCCGTGGTGGAGCCCGGTGAATTCACCTTCGCCGCCGTGGCGCTGGACCACGGCCACATCGCGGGCATGACCGCAGGACTGTTGGGGGCCGGCGCCTCCCTGAAGTGGGTCTACGATCCGGACCCGGCGAAGGTGGCCCTCTTCCAGGCCGGGTTCCCGGACGTGAAGGTGGCCCGCTCCGAACAGGAGGTGCTGGAGGATCCCGAGGTCCAGCTGGTGGCCGGCGCCGCCGTCCCCTCCGAGCGCTGCGCCCTTGGCCTGCGGGTCATGGAGGCGGGCAAGGACTACTTCACGGACAAGTCGCCCCTCACCACGCTCGAGCAGTTGGACGCCGCCCGGGAGGCCACCGCCCGCACGGGGCAGAAGTACGCGGTCTACTACTCCGAGCGCCTCCACGTGGAGACCGCCGTGTTCGCCTCCCGCCTCATCGCCGACGGCGCGATCGGCCGGGTCATCCAGGTCACCGGCTTCGGGCCGCACCGCATCTCCCTGTCCCACCGCCCGGACTGGTTCTTCCAGCGTGAGAAGTACGGCGGCATCCTCACGGACATCGGCTCCCATCAGATCGAGCAGATCCTCCACTACACCGCCGCCGAGGACGCTCAGGTGGTGCGCAGCCAGATTGGCAACTACGCCAACCCCGACCACCCCGAGCTCGACGACTTCGGCGACGCCATGCTGGTGATGGACAACGGCGCCACCGGCTACTTCCGCTGCGACTGGTTCACGCCCGACGCCCTCCAGAACTGGGGCGACGGCCGCACCTTCATCCTCGGCACCGAGGGCTTCATCGAGCAGCGCAAGTACCTCAACCTCGCCACCCAGGACGGCCCCGGCCACCTCTTTCTCGCCAACGGCAGCGAGGAGACCCACTACGACGTCGAGGGCAAGGTGGGCTACCCCTTCTTCGGCGAGCTCGTGCTCGACTGCCTGAACCGCACCGAGAACGCGATGACCCAGGAGCACGCCTTCAAGGCCGCCGAGCTCGCCATCCGCGCGCAGATGCAGGCCGTGGAGCTCACCGGCCGCGAGGTCTGAGCCAGCGCCACCCCCTAGCGTTCGGCCCGGATGGTGAACGCGAACTCGTGGCTTTCCCCGGGCGCGAGCTCCACCAGGCCGTCCCCGGTGTTGAAGGCGTCCGGCGGGCAGGTCATCGGCTCCACGGCCGCCCCGCGCCGGCCGATCTCCTCCCCGGAGTAGACCTGGCACCACGGCGCGTCGGAGCCCACCACCACGGCGAAGCCCTCCTCATCCGCCAGGCGCGCCTCCCAGCGCTCCGGCAACCCGGTGAACGCGTGGTCGACGGACCGCGAGCCGAACGGGACCGGCGCCCGCAGGTCCAGGGTGCCGGAGACGTCGTCGAGGCCCGCAGGCAGGAGGCGCTCGGTGGTCCGCAGGACGCGGGTGGCTGGCAGCGTGAGGACGGCACGGTCCACGGGCGCGCCGATGGTCAGGTACGGATGGTGCGAGACGCCGTACGGGGCGGAGCGCGCGCCCGTGTTGGTGGCGGTGACGCGGGTGGTGAGGCCGTCGTCGCCCAGGTGGTAGGTGACGCGCACCTCGAGGGTGGTGGGGTAGCCCTCGTGCTCGACGACGGCGAGGAGGGCTACCGTCGCGGCGTCCGGTTGGTCCGGGGTGAAGTCGGTCCACGCGAGCAGGCCGTGGAGTGCGGTGTCTGTGGCGCGTTCGTTGACGGGCACGCGGTAGGCCTGCCCCTCCCAGGTGTAGGTACCGCCGGCGAGGCGGTTGGGCCAGGGGGCCAGGATGCGGCCGGAGTAGGCGAGGAGCGAGAGGTCCTCGGTCTGGGGGACCACGAGGTCCCGGCCATTGTGGGTGAGGGCGCGCAGGGCCGCGCCGCGGGTGCCGATCTGGGCGGAGTAGGGGCCGGAGTCGATGGTGAGGACGGTGCCGGGGTCCGCCGTCGGGGCGGTGGGGTGGGGGTCCATGGTGTCAGGCCTCGAGGCGGTCGGCGAGGGCGTCCAGCCAGGCAGCAACGCCGGCGGGGCCGTCGCAGCGCACATCCGCGAACTCGGCCACACTCGGCTGCTCCACGGACACGGCCACCACGTTGGCACCCGCCAGGCCGCGCTCGCGGGCGGCGATGACGGCGCGGAACGCGGGGATGTCTCCGAGGTCGTCGCCGCACATCACCACGGTGCTGATCTGCGGATCGGTCAGGAGCTGGTCCAGCGCCTTGCCCTTGTCCGCGTTGCCGATCTTCGCCTCCCACACGTTGCGGCCTGCCTCCAGCACAAGGCCGCGGGCCTCCGTCATGCGGCGCAGGGGGCGGGCAAGTGCGAGGTGGGTGGCCTCCGGGTTCGGGCTGTTGCGGGTGTGGACGGCCACCGCTCGCCCCTTGTCCTCGATCTCCGCGTGCACGCCCAGATCGTTGAGCAGGGAGGGCAGCTCCCGCAGCAGCTCGCGAACCTCGGGCGGCTCCGGAGGCAGGTGGACCTCCCCGGTGGCCGCATCCCAACTCTCCACGCCGTACTGGCCGAGCACCCGCAGCCGGGCAAAACCCGCGCCCTCGAAGCCCCCGAGCCGACGGACTGTCTCCACATCGCGGCCGGTGATGAGGGCCACGTGGCCCACGAGCGCCCCCACGCGCTCCAGGGCGTTCAGGGCGGCGGGCAGGACGGTGGCCTTGGTGGGATCGGAGACGATCGGGGCGAGGGTGCCGTCGAAGTCGCTCACCACGAGGGTGCCGGCCGGATCGGCAGCAACCGCGTCGAACATCTGGGAACCGGCACGGGTTACGGGTCGGAAGCCATTCACACCTCCACTCTGCCATGCGGGGGTGGCCCCGGGGTGGCGAGTTCGGGGAGGTGGGCGGGTTGCCCGGACGCCGGGCCGGCGCCGGAGCGGCTGGGTAGGGTGGACGTATGAGCGAAGACCAAGATCAGAGCTCCACGCCTGCGACGGCCGACTTCGTGGTGGTGGCGAACAGGCTGCCCGTGGACCGGGTGGTGGGGGAGGACGGCGAGGTCAGTTGGCGTACCGCCCCCGGGGGGTTGGTGACGGCGATGGAGCCCGTGATGGCCAGCCGCGACGGCGCGTGGGTGGGCTGGCACGGTGCGGCGGACGAGGAGCTGGACCCGTTCGAGGACGCCGGCATCATGCTGGTCCCCGTCCCCCTCTCCGAGCAGGAGGTGAAGGACTACTACGAGGGTTTCTCGAA
>CAZTOM010000238.1:1823-3731 GCA_964615555.1 uncultured Actinomycetaceae bacterium | reverse complement strand
GGCTGTTGCCGATATTCGTCGGTATTCCGACGCCCCGCCCACTCACCGCGCAGGGCTCACCTCCCGACGTTCGGCTGTTGCCGATAATCGTCGGTATCTTTCCGACGTCGTCGGGGCCCGCCCCTACTGGTAGGTGACCGCGTACGGCTCGCCGACGGCGGGTTGTCCCGTCCGTGCGCGGGTCACCAGCTCGCGGGGTGCTCCGACGCCGCGAAGCTTGCGCGTGGCGATCGCCAGTGCGATGTCCCGGTACTGGGCGCCCCGCCCGCCTCGCTCCTCGCGGGGGAGGTGGCGGATGGAGCAGGGGATCTCCTGCACGGTGAATCCGGCGGTGAGGATATCGATGGTCATGGCCACGTCCACGCCCCAGCCGCGGGCCAGGGGGGAGGCCACGCCGACGGCCTCACGGGTCATGCAGCGCTGGCCGGAGAGGGGCTGGGAGGGGATCCAACCGGTGGCCGACTGGATGGCGCGCCGGGCCATCCGGTCCGTGGCCCCGCGGGCGAACAGTTCCGGGATGGCGCCGATCGCGAGGTCCACCTCGCCGGTGGCCACGGGGTTCACAAGTGCGGCGAGGCTGGTGGCGGACTCGCCCAGGTCGCCGTCCACGAACAGCAGGAGGCGCGGCTCGCGCCCCTCGATGTCACGCATGGCCACCACGGATCCGCCGGTTTCCATGGCGGAGGCCTTGCCGCGGGTCACGGAGTGGCGTACCACCACGGCGCCGGCGGAGCGGGCGATGTGCTGGGTGTCGTCCTCCGAGCCGTCATCCACCACGAGCACCAGGTCCACGCGCGGGATCGCGCGGCAGGCGCGGACGGTGGCAGCAATGGAATCGGCCTCATCCTTCGCTGGAATGATGGCCGCCACCCGGGTGGACTCGCTCACGCCCTCAAGCCTAGCGATTGCAGGCGCTTTCCACCGAGGCGAACCGCCCAGTCTTGGACGAGCGGTGAACGGCGGGGAGCGATAATCACCGGAACGGTACGGCGCGGCGAGGCGCGCGGCGAGGCGGCCCGGCTGGTTAGCGCAGGTTCACCTGGCGGGAGATGAGGCCCGCCCGCACGCGCTTCTCGTCCGGCGTGAGGGGGTCGGTGTTCTTCAGGGCCTTCTGGAGGCGGGCCTCGAAGTCCTTGGCGGGCTTCGTGAGTTCCTCGGCCTCGGTGCCGGGCACCAGTTCCCACACGGGGACCAGGAGGCCGCAGGCGCGGAAGGCGCCGATCAGGCGGGCGCCCTCCTCGAGGTCGGTCTCGCGCTGGGCCTGGAGGCGGGTGAGGGCGTTGAGCAGCTCGGTCTCGTCCTCGGGGCGGATCCAGCGCAGGAACTCCTTGTCCATGCGGGCCCAGTACGCGGAGTCCTGTCCCTCCACGGCCTCCATGGGCACGGCCTGCTCGCCGGCCTCGCGCAGGGCCTGCTCCACCTCGGCGGTGCGCTCCTCGGCGGGGTCCACCCAGAAGTCGAAGGTCTCGGTGAGCTCGGCGCGGATCTGGGTGCCCTCGGCCAGGAGGTCCTGGAGCCGGTTGCCCGGCTCGGGGAGCTCGGAGAGGAGCAGGAGGCTGCCGGGCTCGATCTTCTGGGCCTCCTCGATGGCGTAGGCCAGATCGCGGGAGGCATCCCCGGAGCTCATGCGGGTCTGGAGGGCCACCACGATCGAACCGTCCTCGCGCCGCAGTCCCGGACGCTGGTCCGGGAGCAGGGTCACGAGCAGCACCTCGGTGCCGTCCTTCAGTGTGACGGGAGCCTGGGCCATCGGGAGGATCTCTCGCATGGCCACGAGCTCGGTCTCGCCGTCGATGCCCTCGAAGGGCCGCTCCACGAACGGGACCTCCTGGCGCTTCGGCTTGGCCGCTGCCTCGGCGCGGTTCTTTCTACGTGATGCCTTACCCATGGTCCGCAATCCTACGGGAC
>CAZTOM010000238.1:0-1723 GCA_964615555.1 uncultured Actinomycetaceae bacterium | reverse complement strand
GGCCCGGAGGGCACGTTCTCGGAGGCGGCGCTGCGCCGCTACGCACCCGAGGCAGAGGCGATCCCATACGTGGATGTTCCCTCCGCGTTGGACGCCGTTCGCGCCGGAGATGTGGACGCGTCGATCGTCCCCATCGAGAACAGCGTGGAGGGCGGCGTCAACGCCACCATCGACACGCTCGGCACCGGTGACCCTCTGGTGATTGTGGGGGAGATCCTGCTCCCCATCACGTTCGTGCTCGCGGTCCCGCACCACGGCACCCGGGAGATCCGCCGGATCGGCACCCACCCGCACGCGTGGGCGCAGTGCCGCAAATGGGTCTCCTCCACGTTCTCGGACGCCGAGCACCACCCCACCTCCTCCACGGCAGCGGCCGCCGCGGCGCTCGCGAGCGGCGAGTCGGAGTTCGATGCCGCGCTGTGCTCCCAGATCTCCGCGGAGCGCTACGGCCTGGACCTGATCGCCACGGATATTGCGGATAACCGCAACGCCATCACCCGGTTCGTGGCCGTTGCCCGCCCCTCCCGTCTGCCCGCCCCCACGGGCTCGGACAAGACCACGCTCATGGTGCACCTCGGCCACAACGAGGCAGGTGGACTGCTGCAGATGCTGGAGCAGTTCTCGGTGCGCGGCGTGAACCTCTCCCGCATCGAGTCCCGCCCCATCGGGGACGCGCTCGGTCGCTACGCCTTCTCCATGGACGCGGAGGGCCACGTGGCGGAGGAGCGGCTCCAGGCCGTGCTGATCGGCCTGCACCGCGTGTGCCCGGTGGTCCGGTTCATCGGCTCCTACCCCTCCGCGGACGGCCGCCGGCCGGCGCTCCAGTCCGGCACCACGGACAATGACTTCCGCAACGCCCGCGAGTGGGTCTCCTCGATCCTCCAGCAGGGCGGCGAGCCGCTCCCGCTGAAGCCCGTCCCGTTCCAGCAGGTGGCCGAGACGGTCCAGTCGGCCCTGCTGCCGGACTTCGAGAACATGGACTCCAAGGGCCGTATTCTCGTGGCGGCACTCTCCGAGTTCTCCCAGTACGGCTACGACGGCGCGTCCATGCGGCGGGTGGCCGGCACGGCGCACGTGGATCCGGGCCTCATCCCCTACCACTTCGGTGGGAAGGCCAACCTCTTCCGGGCCGCGGTGGTGGAGGCGCTCCCCAATCAGGAGGAGTTCGCCCGGCTGCTGGACAACCCCACCATGGAGAGCATTACCCGGATCGTGGAGGCGCTCGCGAGCCCCACCTCCACCGGGGTCCGTGCTGCCGTGGTCGGCCTGGTGCGCACCGCCCTCTCGCCCTCGGCCGGGGACGAGTCGGTGCAGTCGGAGATCGCGGGCTGGAACCTGCAGCTCGTGGGGGAGACGGTCCGGCGCTCATCCGATCCCGTGGCCACCGACTCGCTGATCCGCCTCCTCACGGGACTCGTAATCCTGCGGGACGTGGTCCCCATCACCCCCCTCCGCCAGCTCGGCTACACCGAGCTCGCCCGCCTCGTGGCCGCGCGCCTCGCGCTTGTGGACCGCACCGTCCCCCTCGGAGGATCCGCGGACCCGGAGGACCCGGGTAACGTCCCCGGCTCCTACACCCGCACCGAGCCGGAGCCGGTGGACCCGAACCTGCCGGCCCGCGAGCGCATCCTTGCGGCCTCCCGCCAGTACTTCGCCCGGTGGGGCTATAACATGGCCTCCCTGCGGGACATCGCGAAGGCCGCCGGCTGTGACATCTCGCTGG
>CAZTOM010000237.1:0-3732 GCA_964615555.1 uncultured Actinomycetaceae bacterium | reverse complement strand
CCGCCTACTTCAGCCCGGTGTTCGCGATTCCGGTGGCGATCTGCCTCTGGAAGAAGAGGAAGATGATGATCACCGGGACGATCGAGACCACGCTCATCGCGAGGATCAGGTTGAAGGGAACCGTCTCCTCCGCGTTGAACCGGGCGAGCGCCACCGGCAGGGTGTAGACCTTCTCCGACTGGGCCACCACGAGCGGCCAGAGGAAATCGTTCCAGCGCCACATCACGGAGAAGATGGCCACTACCGCGAGCGCGGGCCGGCACAGGGGCAAAACCACGCGCAGGAAGGTGCGGAACTCCCCGGAGCCGTCCACACGGGCGGCCTCGATGAGCTCGTCCGGGATGGAGAGCATGTACTGGCGCAGCAGGAACACGCCGGTGGGTGTGGCCGCGGCGGGGATGATCATGCCCCACAGGGAGTTGACCAGCCCGAGCGAGGCCACCACCTGGTAGACGGGGATCAGGATCACCTGGAGGGGGATCATGATCGTGGCCAGCGTGAGCAGGAACAGTGCGTCGCGGCCGCGGAAGTTGTACTTCGCGAGCGCGTAGGCCGCCATCGAGTTGATGATCAGCGTCAGCACCGTGGCCCCGATGGTCACCAGTACGGAGTTGGTCACGTAGGTGAGGAAGTCGAACCTGGTGAGGGCGGCGGTGTAGTTGTCCAGCGACCAGGACGCGGGGAACAGCCCGGGTGGGCGCTGGGCGAGCTCGGTGGGGGTCTTGAACGAGCCGAGGATCGTCCACACCACGGGGATGAGGGCGATCAGGGCGAACGTGGAGAGGACCACCACCCGCAGTGCGTCCGTGAGGGTGGGGCCCCGCCCGGAGGTGGAGGTCCACTGGCGGCGCGGTGCCTGCCTGGGGGGCTCGGGGGTCCCGGTGGGCTCGGTGGCTGCGGTCACGGCGCTCACACGGCCTCCCTTCTGCGGCTCACCACGTAGTTCAGGATCGTCACCAGGAAGATGACCGCGAACAGGATCACGCCACCGGCGGCGGCGATCCCGTAGCGGATCGGGGAGACGAAGCCGTTCTCGTAGATGTACTGGACCATCAGGGTGGTGGCGCGGGTGGGGCCGCCGCCCGTGAGGGTGAAGATGAAGTCGAAGGCCTGGAACCCGTGGATGGTGCCGAGCACCAGGACCACCACCATGGTGGGCTGCAGGAGGGGCAGCGTGATGGAGGTGAACTGCTTGCTCGCGGAAGCGCCATCCATGCGGGCGGCCTCGTAGAGGGAGGGGTCGATGCCCTGGAGGCCGGCGAGCAGGATCAGCATGTAGAAGCCGGCCTGCATCCACACGCCCACCAGGATCACGGCCACGAGCGCCCACCGCTGGTCCACCAGCCAGGGGACCTCACCGATGCCGATGCTGCCGAGCGCGGTGTTGAGGAGCCCTCCCTGGCGCTGGAGGATCCAGCCCCACACGAGGCCCACCACCACCGGGGAGATGAGCACGGGGATGAAGAAGACGCCGCGGAAGAAGGTCTTGCCGCGCCCCTGGTTGTCCACCAGCACGGCCAGCATGGTGGCGATCACCACTGAGAGGAGCACGTAGGCGAGCGTGTAGATGGCGGTGGCCCGCGCTGCCTGCCAGAAGGTGGGATCCGAGAGGATCGTCTCGTAGTTCCCGAGGCCCACCCAGCGGAAGATCCGGCCGTTCGGTGAGGCGTACAGGGAGATGTTGACGCCGTTGATCGCCGGGTAGATGGTGAACAGGCCGAAGATGGCCATGTTCGGGAACAGGAAGAGGTAGGGCGCGAGCCGGAGGCCCCAGGGGATGTTCCTCCGCCGCTTCCTCTCGGGCTCGTGAGACGGCCGCCCGGCCGGAGCGGACTCCGGCCGGGCGGCAGTTGTGCTGGTCATACCGCGTCTCCGCAGGTCACCAGGAGCCGAGCTCGTCCAGGATCCCCTGGATCTTCGTCTCGGTGTCGGCCATGGCGGTGTCCATGTCCTTGTTCCCGATCACCACCTCGTCCAGCTCCTCCACGAGTGCCGTGGCGGAGGGGGAGAATGCCGGATTGCCGTTGGCCTCGTACCCGTTGGTGGGGGTGCGGCCGAGGTCCGCGATGAACACGTCGAGGGCGTCCTGCCAGTCGGCGGGGTAGTCCACGCCGGACTCGGCCAGGTCGCTACGCGTGGGCAGCGCGCCGAAGGAGGCAACGAACGCGGCCTGGGCGTCGGGGGTGTTCATGAAGCGGATGAACTCGGCTGCGAGCTCGGGCTCCGGGGCGTCCTTGAAGGCTGCCATGAACTTGCCGCCGGGGAATCCGCCGCACTCGTCCGCGCACGGGTTGGGGGCAACGGTCCACTCGAACTCGGCGTTCTCCGCGAACTGGCCCACCTGCCAGTTACCGGAGAGGTAGATGGGGGTGTCGCCCGCAAGGAAGATCTCGTTCGCACCCTCGTAGCGTGAGCCGGAGCCCAGCCAGAAGTCCCGCGGCATGTCATCGTTGGCCATCATGTCCACGAGCGGCTGGAGGGCCTCGGCGGCCTTGCCGGTGTCCAGGGCGAGCCCGCCGTTGTCCACCATCACGGTGCCGTACTGGGACAGGATCGTGGAGAGGCGGTGTCCGGACTTGTCCATCGCGAAGGCGTAGGGGATCCCGGTGGCCTCCTTGATCGCGGTCCCTGCCTCCACCATCTCGTCCCAGCTCCACGGGTTCTCCGGGTCCGGCAGCTCCACGCCGGCCTCGTTGAACAGGTCCACGTTGATGAACGGGCCGTTCATGGTGAGGTCGGAGGGAACGGCGATCATCTGGCCGTCGTCGTTCTTCACGGCGATCCCGGGGCCCTCGAGGAACTCGTCGATGTAGCCCGCACCCAGGTGGTCGTCGAGCACCAGGAGGTCGTTGCGGAAGTCGGTGAGCGCGGTCAGGCGCACCACGTCGGGCGGGTTGCCGCCGGAGAGGCGGTTGAGCACGGAGGTGACGAGGTCCGCGTAGGCGAGCACCTCGAGGTTCACCGTGACGTCGTACTCCTCCTCGAACTGGGCGATGAGGTCACGGGTGGCCTGCTCGTCCGGCCCGTCGGTGAAGTACACGTACGAGATCGTCTTGCCCGCGAAGTCGGCCGGGTCGGCCGCGGGGGGAGCCTCCTCGGTGGTCTCCCCACCGCCGGTCTCGCCATCCGTGGTCTCGCCGCCGGGTGCCGCGGTGTCGGCCGGCTGGGTTGTCCTGTCATCCACCACCTCGCCGGGGGCGCAGGCCGCGAGAAGTGTTGCGGCGGCAATGCCCGCCACAACCGCGGTGAGTCGCTTCATTGTCATCGTGGGAATCCTCCTCGATTCGAACTACTGCCGACGTCTGCGGTCATTTCCGCCTGCGCACACGTCGGCTTTCCTTGGAAGCTACCACGTGATCACCGCCACAGTACGGGCGAGCACCTAGGTGTACCCGGTCATCAGGTTGGTAGCAGCCGGCTGGTCGGAGGTTTGCCTCCGAGTGCGCTGTGACGTCGTTCAGTGTTGTAGTACTCGATCCAGGGTGCAAGTGCAGCTGCGCGCTGCTCGTTGCTGGTGAAGATCTGACGGTAGGCCCATTCGGTGGCGAGGGTGCGGTTGAGTCGTTCGACCTTTCCGTTTTGCCAGGGGCAGTGGGGACGAATGAACTTCTGAACAGCGCCCAGCTTCGCGCACACATTCTTCAGGGCGGTGGAGTAGCGGTAGGCGAACGCGTTGTCGGTCATGATCCGCTCGATCCGGTTGGCAGCCCAGTTGGCGGAAACACTCACCTG
>CAZTOM010000236.1:0-3736 GCA_964615555.1 uncultured Actinomycetaceae bacterium | reverse complement strand
CCGCTCGCCCTGTTCGGTGTCCTGGGTCTGGCCGCGGTGGTGCTGGTGCACGAGATCGCTGAGGTGATCGTCATCCTCAACGGGCTCCGCGCCGCCCGCACGAGCCGCGCCACCGCAGATCTGTGACGGATCGGCCACCGTTGCACCTGGCTCCTGACCGTCCGCGAGAGCACGACCCTGGGGCCGGAATCGACCCGGCGCGGCGGCGTCACCCTGGCTGGTCGCTGGTGGTGAGGTCGGGGTGTGCGAGGGTGTCGATGTAGCGGTCGGTGCCGGCGATGCTGAGGCCGAAGAGGTCGCTGATCGCGCGGGCGTCGCCGCGGGTGGCGTGGGCTTCGGCGAGGATGCGGTCTTCGCGGAGGGCCTGCGGGCGGATGCCGGCCTGCTGCCAGGGGTAGGTTCGGTTCGCGGCCATCATCCTGGGCGCGGAGCGCTGGTGGATGATGAGGTGCGGGTTCTGCGAGTTCGGCCATCTGTTCTGGCGGTAGTCGAGCCATCGGGCGAGGCGTTCGCGGACGGGAGCGGCGAGCGGGATGCTCCGGCCTGCGACGTTCAATCGCCCGTCGACGATGTCGGTGAGCAGCAGCTCGGAGACCTGTTTCGCGGTCAGGGCGTGGAACGCAACGAGAGCGACGGCCAACGCGATCACGGGGTGGGGCGAGTTCAGTTTCTCGCGGATGAGCGCGGTGTCCAGCGGCATCGGGATGTTGCCGTTGACCTTGGTGAACGTCATGCCGCGGGTGGGGTTCTGGAAGACGAGCCTGCGAGCTTTGAGTACCTTGAACAGCGACCGCAGGCCACGCTCCATGAGCGCACGCGGGTTCCCGCTCTCGGGCAGCACGTCACGAATCTGAGCGGGGCTGATCTCGGCGAGCGACTGATGGCCGGCCTCGGCCCACGCGGTCACGGCCGGCACGACGGCGTGGATATGGACCTTCACGGTCAACGGGTCGCGGGAGCGCTGCCGGGGCGTGGTCGTCGCTCCGTCGATCATGACGTTCACCCAGACCTCGAGCTGCTCCTGCATCACCTGTGGCAGCAGCGACGTCTTGTTCGCGAAGTAGGTGTCGATCCAGCGGGGCCGGTCATCGATGAGCAGCCCGGCGGCGTCGAGCACGTCGAGGGTGGAGACGATGTTGCCGTCATAGCGTGGGAGTTGGAGCACGTCGGAGGCGCGGATCTTCGCGGTCGGGCTGTCGCGGAGGGTCTGCAGCAGGCGCAGGGAACGGATCACGTCGTTGCGTTGGCGGACAGACCAGCCGAACTGTTCGGCGTGCTCGTGCACGATCGCGTTGCAGTATCGGGTCAGCTCGCTGTTCTCGATCAGGGCGCGCTGGAGCAGCAGCTCGGGGTCAGGGGCGACGTCGATGAGGACGGGCTGCACCCACTCGGTCAGGGCGAGCTTCTGCGGCGGCGGGCCGGGGCGACCCCACCCGCCGGGCGTCTTCCACCCGTTCGCAGGCTTGAGGCGCGGAGTACGGCGGCGCTGAAAGTGCATGTTCGCGAAGAAGAGCTGCTGGCCGTGTTTGTTCGCGCCCGCGAGGTCGAGGGCGCGGCCGGGCTCTTGGAGCATCCGGGCCTGTTCGAGGCAAAGACGGCACGCACCCCGGTCACCGATCCAGGTATCGCGATGGCAGTAGTTGCAGACCCCTTTCGGGTAGTGGGTCTGCCACCAGCGGCACGACCAGCACATCCAGTTGTGCTGCGGATACACGCCCCACGCGAGGCAGCTCTTGCAGGAGCCGACCTTGTGGGGGCTGCGCGGGTGGCAGCGCTGGCACAGGCCCTGGCTGAAGTAGTCGGTGGTCGTTCCGCACATCTCGCAGGGTGGCGGCGGGAACGGGCCTCCGGGCATGCAGTCGTAGCAGAAGTCGATGCGGGGCTTGCTCCACGCGACGCGGTTGACCTGGCAGCGGTTGCACAAGGGCGGTACCCGCAGCCGCGCTTCCGGCCCCGGCGCTGGACTCACAGCGGCGGCTCGGAACGGGGCTTACCGAAGCGGGGCGAGACCGTCGGGCCGACCTCCTTCTCACCGCCCACCGTCTCGGCCTGTCTCGGACGCCTCGCCGCAACCTTCTGGGGCTCGGGAGTCATCAGGTCAGAGGGTGCGCAGTCGAGGATCGAGCAGAGCACGTCGAGCTCTTCCAGACGGATCGTCGCGGGGGTTCCGGCCCACCAGCCCGACATCTTCCCGGCGCTGATCTCCAGTCCTGCCGCGGCGAGGCGGCGGCGCATCTCGGCGGACTTCCAGATGCCGCGCTCGGCGGCTCGCATTCTCAAATTCCATTGCACAGGCGATTCACCTTTCTTCCGCGAAGCGGGCCTCGACCCGCTGGTTGGCGTTGCGCCAGGCCAGCTCGACATGCTCGCTACGCACGTGGACATACCCCGACGTCGTGGACAGCCACTGGTGGCCCAGCAGCTCTTGGATCGCTTTCAAGTCCATCCCGCTCCCATACAGAGACGAGGCGCAGTAATGCCGCAGCACATGAGGCGTCAACCGGCCCGCCCACGCGGGCAGGAACCGCTCGGTCTGGATTGTCAGGCCGCGCCGCAGCGAGTAGTCGCTCACTCTGGCGCAGCGCCCCAGGTCCTCATCGAACCGTTCGGAGGGCAGCATCGGCGCATCCGGGTTGACCCAGTCGTCGCCGAACTGGTGACGCACCTCGGCCAGCCACCAGTCGATGAGCTGGTCGGCCCCGTTGATCGCGGGCACCAGGCGGGCCTTGAAGCCGCGCCCGTGCGAGCCCTTCCCGAACCGCACATGCTGCTTCCCGAGCCCGCCGAGGTCGGGCCGCCAGTCGCGGATGTCGAGCATCACCGTCTCGTTGATCCGCACCCCGACCCGCCGCCACAACGACGCGGCGAAGTAGTCACGCGCGGCCGGGAGATACTTCCGCGCGTCCGGGATCGACTGCCGCCAGCCCGTGAACAGCGCGTCGACCTCGTCATCGGACGGCGGCACGCGCACCTTGCCCAGCGACGCACCGGACTGCCGGTTGAAGTCATCAATGGGCTGCTCGACCACCACCCCGGTCATGCGGTGAATCTGGCCCTGATAGCGGGCGATGACGAACTCGTAGAACTGCGCCAGCGCCCCGGCCTTGCCCGCCCGCGTGCTCACCGCGTGGCCCATGCGCCGCTGCTCGGCCAGGAACGCGTCCGCGTCGGCGCAGCCCGCCTCCCACAACGGGCCCGTCAGCGAACGGGCGAACTCGATGATGATCCGGCGGGTGCCCTGGATATGGCCGTCGCTGAGGCCAGCGGCAGCCATCGCGATCGCGTGCTCGTCAACGATCTCCTGCTCGAAGTCCTCCGCGTCCTGGGCAGTCCGCAGCACCTCGTCGGCAGCGCCGCCACGCAGCGCGACGAGCTTCATGACCCCGGCAGTTCACGAGAGGCGACCATACGTCAATCGTACCGACGAACCGTCATTGAGAGTGAAGGTTTTTCATTTTGCGTCAGGCGTGACGGGAACTTGCAACCACAAGGGAAGCGAGGCCGCTGGGGCACAGAACCGGGTCGGGAACTTCAACGCATAGAGATTGACAAATCATCGTAGAGCCGACTCGCAGCCAGCCAGGGGTTTAATTGGCAAGGCATCCGATGGGAATGCGTCAGCGCCCATAACTCGCCAATCTTCGCCTAGCACCCCGTGGAAACCAAACAGGCAGATGATTGCAGCCCATCGTTTAATTGCGTCAGCAATTGCATTGCGAAGTTCAGACTCAAAAGG
>CAZTOM010000235.1:0-3737 GCA_964615555.1 uncultured Actinomycetaceae bacterium | reverse complement strand
GGGTCATGTACCTGCGCAACACCGGCAAGCTCTGCTTCGTGACCCTCCAGCAGGACGGGGCCACCGTCCAGGCGATGCTCTCGCTGGCCGCCGTGGGGGAGGACTCGCTCGCCGCGTTCAAGGCGGACGTGGACCTGGGGGACATCCTGTTCGTGCACGGCCACGTGGGGGCCTCCCGGCGCGGGGAGCTCTCCGTGTTCGCGCAGCCGGGAACCTCCGGCGGGGACGGCGATCCCATCCCCGCGTGGCGGATCGCCTCCAAGGCCCTCCAGCCGCTCCCCAAGGCGTACGAGAACGAGGCCGGTGAGCAGGTGGCGCTCTCCGAGGAGGGGCGGGTGCGCCGTCGCCACCTGGACCTCATCCTGCGCCCGGACGCCCTGCGCACGGTGCGCCTGCGGGCGGGTGCGGTGGCCTCCATCCGCGCGAACCTGGCCGAACGCGGCTACCTGGAGATCGAGACCCCCATGCTGCAGGTGCTCCACGGCGGCGCGGCGGCCCGCCCGTTCGTGACGCACATGAACGCCTATGACATGGACCTGTACCTGCGCATCGCCCCGGAGCTGTTCCTCAAGCGTGCCGTGGTGGGCGGGATCGAGCGCGTGTTCGAGATCAACCGGAACTTCCGCAACGAGGGTGCCGACTCCTCCCACAGCCCCGAGTTCGCGATGCTCGAGGCGTACGAGGCCTACGGGGACTACAACTCGATCGGCGAGGTCACGAAGGACCTGATCCAGCGGGCCGCACGGGACACGCTCGGCACCGAGCAGGTGGAGCTCGCGGACGGGTCCACCTACGATCTGTCCGATTCCGCGTGGCAGTCCATCTCCCTGATCGACTCCCTGAACGAATCCCTCGGCGAGGAGGTGGACCCCCTCGCCTCCCGGGAGTGGCTCGAGGCGCTCGCGGACAAGCTCGATGTGCCCGTGGCCCCCCACGACACCCCCGGCAAGATCATCGAGGAGGTCTGGGAGGCCCGCGTGGGCGATTCCCTGTTCGCCCCCACGTTCGTGCGCGACTTCCCCGTGGACACCTCCCCGCTCGTGCGGGCGCACCGCACCAAGCCGGGCCTGGTGGAGAAGTGGGACCTGTACATCCGGGGCGTGGAAACGGCCACCGGCTACACCGAGCTCGTGGACCCCGTGGTGCAGCGCGAGCGCTTCGAGGCCCAGGCCCTCGTGGCCGCCGCCGGCGATCCGGAGGCCATGGCCGTGGACCATGACTTCCTCGAGGCCATGGAGTCCGGCATGCCCCCCACCGGTGGCATGGGCATGGGCATCGACCGCCTCCTGATGGCCCTCACCGGCCTCGGTATCCGCGAGACGATCCTCTTCCCGCTGGTGAAGCCGCACTAGCCCGCCGCTTCTCGTCGAAGATGTGCCTCCGTGGGTCGCACACCCTATGGTGCCGGACCGGCGCGGTCGCCAAGGTGTTGCTGGGCTCCGGTGGCGGGCGAATGGACTTCGACTACCGTTGGAACGTTAGGTAGTAGGACGTTGAATTGTTAGATAGGAGCGCGTTGAAGTGCGGTCGAAGGAAATCTCGACCTCCTCGGTACCTTGGCCGGCCCCACTCTGATCGACGAGTGGCAACTAGTTCCGGAAACCTGGGAGTGGGTGCGCCGGGCCGTGGACTCCGATCCAACTGGGGGGCGGTTTCTTCTGACCGGATCGGCGCACTTAGCACCGGGCGTCCGAATCCACTCTGGCGCGGGTCGAATCGTGCGTCTCCTCATGAGACCGATGTCACTTGCGGAACGTCATCCGGATCTTGCACAAATTTCGTTCGCGGCGCTCCTCAGGGGAGAGAACCCAGAGATCGCGGGCAGTGCGGCGTGGGGAGTTGCCGAGTACGTAGACGAGACCCTGCGTTCAGGATTTCCCGGTATTCGGGATCTACCTGAGCGAGCACGGGCCCTGCAATTGGACAGGTACCTCGCCCGCGCCATCGACCGAGAGCTTCCAGAAAGTGGCGCCGAGGTGCGCAGACCGGAGGCACTCCGCGCGTGGCTGGCTGCCTATGCGGCGGCGACGAGCACCGACGCCTCCTACACCGCGATTCTGAACGCAGCTACTCCGGGTGAAGGGGATAAACCGGCGCGCCAGACTGCTGAGATCTATCGGCAGCACCTCGTGCGGATCTTCCTCCTGGATCCGGTGGAGGCCTGGATCCCCACTTTTTCGCCCCTCAAGCGCCTCACGGTTGCGCCTAAGCATCACCTTGTCGATCCAGCACTCGCAGCGCGCTTGGTGGGAGTTGGCAAGGCGGGTCTCCTGCTGGGCGATGGGCAGCGGGTTGCCGCTCGCACGGGAAGCTGGCTTGGGGCACTCTTTGAGTCGATGGTGACCCAATCCGTGCGCGTCTATGCCGAGGCCGCGGAGGCACGGGTCGGTCACCTGCGAACCACGAATACGGACCAGGAGATCGACCTGATTGTGGAGGCGCGGGATGGTTCAGTCGTCGCGATCGAGATCAAGCTCGCGAGAGCCGTCTCCGATTCCGATGTCGAGCACCTCAATTGGCTTCACGCTCAACTTGGTGACCGGGTGGTGGAGCGCATGATCGTCAATACGGGGCCTTTCGCCTATCGCAGGAGAGACGGGGTGGCGGTGGTGCCTTTCGCACTCCTCGGTCCATAGTCCCGTCAGCGGAGCTGAGCAGCCCGACCGTCTCCGTCAGAGCGCGTTGATAGCGTGCCCGCAGGAGTGATCCCACCAATCCCTATCGCTCGGGCGCCGGGGTCTCGCCGCCCGGCCACAGACGCCACCGCGGCCCGACGGCGGAAGCCGGGCCCCGTCGTCGGCCCGCCCGGGGACTGGGTCAGGTGCCGCGCACCAGGAGGGCCTGGCGCAGGTGGGCGCGCACCACCTGCTCGGCCTCGGAGAAGGTGAGGGGCTGGCAGCCGAGCTCCACGTCATGAGCGATCTTCTTCGGTTCCTCGCGTGCGTGGGCGAGCCCGCGCCGGATGAGGGTGAGGGGCGGCTTGCGGGCCTCACCGAGGTCCCGGGAGAGCCGGTAGAAGAACGTGGTGGCCCGGGGACGGACGATGCAGATCGCATCGGCCATCACGTCCTCGGCGCGGGCCTCCTCCACGAGCTCTGCGGCGAAGATGCCCTCCGCCACGAAGATCGGGGAGTCCGCCAGGTCTAGGCGGGTGGTGCCGGTGCGCGAGGAGGTGGGGATGTCGTAGATGGGCACGTCCGTGGCGCCCGTGCGTGCGAGCGTGACGATCGCGTCCATCGCGGCGGCTGAGTTCCACGTCTCCGGTGAGTCCCAGTCCACGATGCCGTGGCGGTGGGGGAGGCCGGGGTGGTCGTGGTCGAAGTAGAAGTCGTCAAGGTTGAGCACGGGCAGGCCCACGCGGCGGGCCAGCCAGGTCTTCCCGGACCCGGAGGGGCCGGTGAGCAGGACCACGCGCGCCCGGGTCTGGCGGGCGCCCTTCGGGATCTCGAACAGGCCCGCCTGGGGTGCCACGTGCTCCGGGAATTCGGGGTGCTCGGGGAACTGGTCTGGTTCCTCGGGCTGCACGTGGGGGTCGGGGGAGGAGATCACCTACTGAGGATAGTGGGGGTCACAGGACGTCGTCGTCCACCCAGTCCAGTGTGCGTGTCACGGCCTTCTGCCACAGCCGCCAGGTGCGCTCCCGCTCGCCCTTGTCCATGTCCGGGGACCACCGCCGGTCCTCGGCCCAGTTGGCCTCGAGATCCTCGCGGGACGCCCAGAAGTCCGTGGCCAGCCCG
>CAZTOM010000234.1:0-3773 GCA_964615555.1 uncultured Actinomycetaceae bacterium | reverse complement strand
TCTTCAAGCCGACGCGCTGCTACCAACCTCCTGACCGGGTACACCTAGGTGCACCCCACCTGCACGTTTGCGCACGAATGGTCCCGACCGGAGTCCACAGGGGGGACATTCGGCGTTCCCCCGCCCGCCTACGGACGACGGCGCCGCTCACCTCACCCGGGCACCTCCCGGCTCCCCGGCCCGCCTAGGGCCGACGGCGCCGCTCGCCCCGCTCCAGCACCTTCAGTGCCGTGGGCTCGTCGATCACGAGGTGCGTGATGGCTCCGGCCCGCAGGGCGCCCAGGGTGGCGGCCACCTTCGCGCTGCCGGCCACCACGCACAGGCGGCGCGGGATGCGTGCCAGCTCGTCCGGGCTGGGCCCGGAGGCCCGCCGGTTCACGTCAATGTCCGCCCACGTCCCGTCCTCGCGCAGCAGGACGGTGCACACGTCCCCCACCACGCCGCTGCGCTCGAGGGACTCCATGTCCTCCCGGTCCAGGTAGCCGCCGGTGTACACGTGGGAGGTCATGGTGCCCCGCAGGGAGCCCACCCCAAACACCGCGAGGTCGCACTCCTGCTGCAGGTCCAGCACGCGCTGCACGCTGCGCTCGCGCCACATGGCCTCCCGGGTGGCGGCGTAGTCGAAGAACGCGGGGACCGGGAAGTAGGTCATGGAGGCGCCGAAGGATTCGGCCATGCGGGACATGATCTCCCCCGCGTACGGGATGCCGGAGGTGGAGGGGTTCGCCGCCCCGTTGAGCTGGACCAGGCGCACCCCCTCGGTGGGGCGGAAGCGTAGGTGGGTGGAGAGTGCGGAGAGGGTGGTGCCCCACGCCACGCCGATCGTGGAGCCCTCCTCCACGAGGTCGTCCAGCAGGTGCGCGCCGAACCGGGCCACGGCGTCCAGCCGGCGGAAGTCGCCCACGTTCTCCCGCATGGCCACCACGTGGGCGCGCACCCCGAACGCCTCCGCGAATCGCTCCGCGAGTGCGCCCGTGGCGGAGACCTCCTGGGCGAGGGAGATGCGCACGATCCCCGTGTCGCGGGCCTGCTTGAGGATGCGGGAGACGGTGGAGCGCGAGACGCCGAGCCGCTTGGCGATCGACTCCATGGTCTCGTCGTGCACGTAGTACATCTGGGCCACGCGGTACGTCTCCTCCGCGTTTCCGTCCACCACTGCCTCCCACTCCAGCACATATGTGCATCCGATTGAACGTCCACCTCGACAGTACAACGATGGAGGTGGACCCCATGAAGGAGATCGACGTGCCCCACAACCGTCCCAGTGCGTGCCTGAACGGCGCCGCCCGCGCCCGCGCACTCCAGACCATGACCACCACCGAACTGGACGTGCTCGTGGTGGGGGGTGGTGTGACCGGGGCCGGCATTGCGCTCGATGCGGCCACGCGTGGGCTGACCACCGGGATCGTGGAGGCCTCCGACTGGGCTACCGGCACCTCCTCGCGCTCCTCGCGCCTCGTGCACGGCGGGCTGCGCTACCTCTACAACCTGGACTTCCGCCTCGTGGCGGAGTCCCTGAAGGAGCGCGGCCTCCTGCTGGAGAGGATCGCCCCCCACCTAGTCACCGCCCAGCCGTTCCTGTGGCCGCTGAAGATGCGGGTGGTGGAGCGCTCCTACTCCGCCGTGGGCGTGGGCATGTACGACGCGATCGCCTTTGCCCGCCACCGCCGCAAGACCGTGCCCTTCCAGAAGCACCTGACCCGCAAGGGCGCCCGCGAACTGTTCCCTGACATCCGTGAGGACGCCCTGATCGGTGCCATCCGCTTCTTCGACGCCCGCGTGGACGATGCCCGCCTCGTGCTCGGGCTGGTACGCACTGCGGCGCGCTACGGCGCCCACTGCGCCTCCCACGCGAAGGTGACCCACTTTGAACGGGACGGGAACGGAGCGGTGGTGGGCGCCGTCGTCGAGGACCGGCTGACGGGAGAGACCCACACGATCCGGGCGAAGCACGTGATCGCGGCCACCGGGGTGTGGACCGAGGAGGTCCAGGAGATGGCTGACGCCGAGGGCGGGCTGCGCGTGCTCGCCTCCAAGGGGATCCACGTGGTGGTCCCGCGCGGGCGCATCCGGGGAGGCGCGGGCCTGTTCCTGCGCACGGAGAAGTCGGTGCTGTTCATCATCCCGTGGCCCGACTACTGGGTGATCGGCACCACGGACACGGCCTACCGCGAGTCCCTGGACCGGCCGGTGGCCACCGCGGCGGACATCGACTACGTGCTCGAGCACGCGAACGCGGTGCTCGGCTCGCAGCTCACGCGCGAGGACGTGATCGCCACCTACGCCGGGCTGCGCCCCCTCCTGCAGCCGGGCACGCTGGACCCGTCCAAGACGGCGAAGTTCTCCCGCGAGCACACGGTGGCCGAGGCCGCGCCGGGCCTGACCACGATCGCGGGCGGCAAGCTCACCACCTACCGGGTGATGGCGAAGGACGCGGTGGACTTCGCGCTCGGGAAGCGGGCGAAGACGCTGCCCTCGGTCACGCACGTGACCCCGCTCGTGGGCGCGGAGGGACTCGCCGCCCTGACGCGGCTCGCCCCGCGGATCGCCGAGCGCTACGGCTGGGACACCGCGCGCGTGGAGTCCCTGATCCACCGCTACGGCGCGGGGATCGAGGAGGTCCTGGAGATCGTCGACGGCGATCCCTCCATGGGACGCCCGCTCGCCTCCTCACCGCTCTACCTGCGCGCGGAGGTGGCGCACGCCGTGAGCCACGAGGGCGCCATGGGACTCACGGACATCCTGGCCCACCGGGTGCGCCTCCTCATCGAGTCCGCCGACCGAGGTGTGGACGCGCTGGACGAGGTGGCCGAGATCGCGGCGCCACTGCTCGGCTGGGACGCGGAGCAGGTGGCCGCCGCCGCGCAGGACTACCGCCAGATGGTGGCCGGCATCCTGCGGGCTGAGGAAGCGGGGACGGATGAGGCCGCGGCCGCGGCCCTCGCCCCGGCCCCCACGAACTAGGGTTGGTGGCCATGACATACGTCCTCGCGATCGACCAGGGCACCACCTCCTCCCGTGCCATCCTGTTCGACCACGCCGGCCGTCCCCAGGCCTCCGCGCAGCAGGAGCACGAACAGTCCCTCCCGCGGGCCGGGTGGGTGGAGCACGATCCACTCGAGATCTGGGAGCGCACCCGCACGGTGGTGGCCGAGGCGTGCGCCGAGCTCGGGGTGGGGCCCGGGGACATCGCGGCCGTGGGAATCACAAACCAGCGCGAGACCACCGTGGTGTGGGACCGGGAGAGCGGGGAGCCGGTCTACCCGGCGATCGTCTGGCAGGACACGCGTACCGCCAGGATCGTGGCCGAGCTGGAGGAGGACGGGGGCCCGGACCGCTTCCGCGCCACCACGGGCCTGCCGCTGTCCACCTACTTCGCCGGTCCCAAGGTGCGCTGGATCCTGGACAACGTGGAGGGTGCCCGGGAGCGTGCCGAGGCGGGCGAGCTGGCCTTCGGGACCATCGACTGCTGGCTGCTGTGGCAGCTCACCGGCGGCGAGGTGCACGCCACGGACGTCACGAATGCCTCCCGGACCCTGCTGATGGACTTGGAGTCCCTCGAGTGGGACGCGGACATCTGCGCGGCGATGGGGATCCCCACGGAGCTGCTGCCCCAGATCCGCTCCTCCTCCGAGGTCTACGCGGAGGTGGCGGACCTGGACGGCCTGGAGTGCATCGCCGGGGTGCCGATCGCCGGGATCCTCGGGGACCAGCAGGCGGCCACGTTCGGGCAGGCGTGTTTCTCCCCGGGCACCGCCAAGAACACGTACGGC
>CAZTOM010000233.1:0-3853 GCA_964615555.1 uncultured Actinomycetaceae bacterium | reverse complement strand
TCTCCTCGGCCGCCGCCTTCTTCATCTTGCGGACCTTGATGGGGCCGAGCGTGACGTTCTCGAGGATCGTCTTGTGCGCGAACAGGTTGAAGGACTGGAACACCATGCCCACCTCGGCCCGCAGTTGGGCGAGGTCCTTGCCTTCCTCGGGGAGGGCGGTGCCGGCCACCTCGATCACGCCCGAGTCGATGGTCTCCAGGCGGTTGATGGTCCGGCACAGGGTGGACTTGCCCGAACCGGACGGCCCGATCACCACCACAACCTCGCCCGGCCGCACCTCGAGGTTGATGTCCTTGAGGACGTGGAGTTCGCCAAAGTGCTTGTTGACGTTCTCAAGGCGCACGAGAGGTGCGGTACCGGTGCCGGATGTCATGGGCGTGACGATACCCACACCCCAACGGGTGGCGCGAGTCACGGCGGTAACTGTCAGGTAACGATCTGGGTCGAAAGTCCTGTGCTGGACGTCACAATCGGGGTAGGACAGATCCATGGAGACAGCACCCCGTCCGATCCTCGATGTTGCCAGGGACGCCGGATTCGATCCCGACTCCCTGCAGACCTACGGCCCCTACGTGGCCAAGCTCCCGCTCCCCGAGCACGACTACCCGGGCGAGCCCGCACCCCTCATCGCCGTCACCGCCATCACCCCCACACCCCTGGGGGAGGGCAAGACGACGACGGCGATCGGCCTGGCACAGGGCCTCGCCCGGATCGGGCGGCGCCCCATCCTGACCCTGCGCCAGCCCTCCCTCGGCCCCACCTTCGGGATCAAGGGAGGCGCCTCCGGCGCCGGGAAGAGCCAGGTGGTGCCCACCGAGCTGCTGAACCTCCACCTGACCGGCGACTTCCACGCCGTCACGTCCGCCCACAACATGCTGGCGGCCATGGTGGACAACCACCTGCACCACGGCAACGCGCTCGGGATCGATGAGCGGACCATCACCTGGCCCCGCGTCCTCGATGTCAACGACAGGGCCCTGCGCCACATCGTCATCGGGCTCGGGGCGAAGGTGGACGGCGTACCGCGCCAGGCGTCCTTCGACATCACGGCCGCCTCCGAGGTGATGACCGTCCTCGCCATGTCCCACGATCTGGAGGACCTGCGGGCGCGGCTCGGGCGGATCGTGGTGGGCTACACCCGCGAGGGCGCGGCCGTCACGGCCGAGGACCTGAAGGCCGCCGGCGCCATGGCCGTGCTCCTGCGAGACGCCCTGCGCCCCAACCTCATGCAGACCACCGAGGGCGTGCCCGTCCTCATCCACACGGGCCCGTTCGGCAACATCGCCACGGGCAACTCCTCCGTGGTCTCCGACCGCATGGCGGCCGGCCTCGGCGGGGAGATGATCCTCACGGAGTCGGGCTTCGGCGCGGACCTGGGGGCCGAGCGCCTCGTGAACCTCAAGGCCCGCGCGGGGCTCGCCCCCACGATGGCCGTCATGGTGGCCACCGTCCGGGCGCTGAAGTCGCTGTCCGGCCGCTACCGGATCATCCCCGGCAAGCCGCTGCCCCCCGAGCTGCTCGAGGAGAACCTGGACGACCTCGGCGCCGGCATCGCGAACCTCGACCACCACCTGCGCACCCTCGAGAAGTGGGGCCTGCCCGCCGTGGTGGCCATCAACGCGTTCCCCGGGGACCACGCCTCCGAGCACCAGTTCATCGTGGACCACTGCCGCGAGCTCGGCGTCCCATGCGCCGTCTCCACCCACGTGGCCGACGGCGGCGCCGGTTCCGAGGACCTCGCCCGGCTCGTGGTGGAGACCCTCGAGGCGAACCCGAACACGCAGCTCCGGATGGACTACGAACTCGAGCAGAGCCTCGAGGAGAAGATCCTCGCGGTGGCGCGCAACGTCTACGGCGCCTCAGCCGTGGACATCGCCCCGGCGGCGGCCCGCGAGCTGAAGCGGTTCACGGACCTCGGCTACGGACAGCTCCCCGTGGTGGTGGCCAAGACCCACCTGTCCATCACCCACGAGAAGGGGCTCGATCCCGAGACCGAGTGGCGCCTGCCCATCCGAGAGGCGCGCCTGGCGGCCGGAGCCGGGTACGTCTACGTGCTGGCCGGGGCCATGTCCACCATGCCGGGCCTGCCCAGCCACCCGAACGCGGAGAACATCGAGCTGGAGGGGGAGCGGATCACCGGGCTGTTCTGACTCAGGAGGCGAACGCCTTCGCGAGGGTGATCATCCGCGCCCGGAACTCGTCCGATGCCGGGGCGTGCTCCGCCGCCCAGAGGGCGTTCAGCACGAGCCGCACGAACGTCCAGCCCCGCACCCGCTCCTGATCGAGGCCGGCCACGTCCGCCACGATCTCGGCCCGCATCCGGGTGTGGGTGCGCGGGTTGTACGCCCGCGCGGTCTCCTCGGCCCTGTTCCACACCACGGGCGCCACGGCGTAGGCCCACTCGCCGGCCACCGGCTTCGGGTCGATCGCCAGCCACTCTCCCCGCTCCGCCGCGAGTGGGGCGAGCACGTTGCCGTCGTGGAGGTCCTCGTGGACCAGTCGCCCCTCACCCACGCCTGCCAGCAGGTCCACGACGGCGGCCCTCGCCTGGTCCTGCAGGCGGCGGGGGACGAGCGGCGTGGGTTCGGTCAGCACGCGGTGCCAGCGTCCGGCCCGCTCCTCGAGGGCCTCCACCTGGGCGGGGGCGGGGCAGTCCAGGGTGCGGAACAGCCCGCCGAGGACCTCGCAGGCGTCGATGACGTTCTCACGGGACAGCGGCCGGGTGGCGTCAAGGCGCTCCAGGAGGAGTGCCTGCTGGGGCGGATCCGCCGCGAGCATCCGGACCGCGCCGCGACCGTTCCACAGCCGGAGTGCCAGGTGCTCCCACTCGGACTCCACATGGGGCCACGTGAGCTTGAGGGCGGCCGCCTCCCCGGTCCCGCGCCGCACCGGCACCACGATCGCGTTCTCCCCGGACCAGGCCCCCTCCTCGGCCCGCAGGTTCCACCGCTCGAGGTAGTCCGCGAAGAGGTGGGGGAGGCGGTCGAGCCAGGCATCGCCGTCGACGGGGGAGGTGGCGCGCGGATCGGCGGGGCGGCCCGCGATACGGGCGGCGAACTCGGAGGGGATGGCGACCATGGGTAGTCCCGATCCTACGCGGTGCCTACGCCTGCCCGGCGGGGCGGGCACTCTCGCACGCACGGTCGGTGAGGCGAGCGAGGCGAGGCGATCGCGGCGAGGCGAACGCCACCTCGGATGGCGAGGCGAACGCCACCCCCGATGGGGAGGCGAACGCCACTGCCGCGCACCTCGTGGCCGGGCGGGGTCTCGGCCTAGACTGACTCCCCGTATGCGCACCTATCACGTCCGCACCCTCGGGTGCCAGATGAACGTCCACGACTCCGAGCGCATGGCCGGGCTCCTGGACGCCGCCGGCTACGTGCCGGTCTCCGCCGTGCCCGAGCTCGCCGCCCGCGCCACCTCGGCGGGGGACGAGGGCGCGGACATCGTGGTGGTGAACACCTGCTCGGTCCGCGAGAACGCGGCCACCCGCCTGTTCGGCAACCTCGGCCAGCTGGCATCCGTGAAGCGGGAGCGGCCGGGCATGCAGATCGCGGTGGGCGGCTGCCTCGCCCAGCAGATGCGCGACGGGATCGTGGAGAAGGCCCCGTGGGTGGACGTGGTGTTCGGCACCCACAACATCGACGTTCTCCCCGTGCTCCTGGAGCGCGCCCGCCACAACGCCTCTGCCGCGGTGGAGATCGAGGAGTCCCTCAAGACATTCCCCTCCACCCTCCCCACCCATCGTGAGTCCGCGTTCGCGGCCTGGGTGTCCATCTCGGTGGGGTGCAACAACACCTGCACGTTTTGCATCGTGCCCCAGCTGCGCGGCCGCGAGCGTGACCGCCGGCCG
>CAZTOM010000232.1:0-3878 GCA_964615555.1 uncultured Actinomycetaceae bacterium | reverse complement strand
GACATCGAGGAGGTCCGGTTTGTCCTCTTCTCAGATGACGTGCTGGTGGCCTTCCGGCACGCCTTCGATGCTGCAGGTGTGGCGTACGGCGAACGGTGAGCGTGGCGGGGCTCACCCCCGGCAGATTGGCACCTGCGTCGCCATCGGGCTACTATTGATAATGGTTCCCATTACAGATAGGTAGAACGGACCTTCCGATGCGCCCCTTTCGCACCCTTGCCGCCGTCGCGGCACTGACCCTGACGCTCGCCGCCTGCTCGGGCGACCCCGGCACCACCCAAACGCCCACGCCTGAGGCGAGCCCCGCCGTCGGGAATGAGGGGACGGCCGGGGAGCCGGCGGGCGCCGGGGAGACATCGCCCGCGGCCACCGGAGGAGAGGGCGCCGGCGATCCGGGTGAGGTGGTGGCGATCGCGACCACCACGCAGCTCGGCGACATCGCGAACCAGGTGGCGCAGTGCGCTGGCGGGAGCGTCGAGACGCTGATGCCGCCGGGCGCTGACCCCCACGACTACGGCGTCTCCTCCGCCGAGATCGCCGAGATGACGCGGGTGCCGCTCGTGATCATCAACGGGCTCGGGCTCGAGGCCGGCATGAACACCGCCATCCACAACGCCGAGGCGGACGGCGCCAACATCCTCGAGATCGCGCCACTGGTGGACCCGATCCCGTTCGGCGGGCACGGCGACGACGACGCCCACGACGACCATGACCACGAAGGCGACGACCACGACCACGCCCACGACCACTCCGGCGGCGACCCGCACATCTGGCTCGACGCTGCCCGCATGGCCACGGCCGCGGAGCTGATCGGCCAGGAGCTCGCCACCACCACGGGCAACACCGACTACGCCGCGTGCGGCACCGAACTCGCCACAGAACTCAACCACCTGCACGAGGAGATCCGCGAGACCCTCGCCCCGATCCCGGCGGAGAACCGCAAGCTGGTCACGGACCACCAGGCGTACGGCTACTTCGCCACCGCCTACGACTTCGAGCAGCTCGGCGTGGTGATCCCGGGCGGCTCCACGGACGCGGAGCCCAGCTCGGACGAGCTCGCCGCCCTGGTGCACACCATCCAGGAGGCCGGCGTCCCGGCGATCTTCTCCAACAATGCTGGCGCCACGCGCCTGATCGAAGCCGTCGCGGCCGAGGTGGGGGACATCGCGCTGGTGGAGCTCTTCGAGGGCTCGCTCGGCCCGGCCGGCTCCGGAGCGGACACCTACCAGGGCATGATGCGCGAGAACACCCGGCTGATCGTCGAGGCCCTAGGCTAGATATTTGTGGATTGGTTGCTTGAGCCCTTCTTACTGGGCTTCCAACAGCGTGCCCTCGTCGGGGGCCTGATCACGGCCCTGATGACCAGCGTTGTGGGTGTGTGGTTGGTGTTGCGCGGGATGACCTTCTTCGGGGACGCCTTCGTCCACGCGGTCATCCCGGGCATCGCCGCCGCCATCATCTTCGACTTCTCCCCCTACCTCGGCGCCGCCGCCGCAGCCGTGGTGATGGTGGCCGGGATCGAGTACATCCACCGGTCCACCACGCTCGGCGAGGACACCGGGATCGGGCTGCTGTTCGTGGGGATGCTGGCACTCGGCGTGGTGATCATCTCCAAGTCGGACTCCTACACGGGCAACATCACCACGATCCTCTTCGGCGACGCCCTCGGCGTCACGCGCGCGGACATCTACTCCCTGATCGCGTTTGCCGCGGTGGTCCTGGCCGGCTCGTTCATCCTCTACCGCCCGCTGCTCGTGCTCTCCTTCTCCCCGCAGAAGGCGAACGCGCTCGGCATGCGCCCGCGCCTCGCCCACGCCCTCCTCCTGGCCCTGATCGCGATCGCGATCATCGGCGCGTTCCAGACGGTGGGCACCATGCTCGCCTTCGGTCTGCTGGTGGGTCCCCCGGCGACGGCGGCGCTCATCTCCCGCACGATCCCCACCATGTTCGCGTGGTCGGCCGGGATCTCCGCCATCTCCGTGGTGGCCGGGCTCGTCACCTCCTACCATCTCGGCACCGCCGCGTCCGCCACGATGGCCTTCATCCCGGTGGCCCTGTTCTTCGTGGTGCTCACCATCGTCAACGGCCTGCGCTTGGCCCGCCGCCGCGTGGGGGAACCCGTTGTCCCGGAGCGCACGACGGCGCCTGCCGCACTCGATCCGTTGGGTCCCGTCTCATGAGCACTCCCTTCGTCGAGGCACGCGATCTCGTGCTCTCCTATGACAACAAGACCGCCGTCACGGCCTCCTCCTTCACGCTGCCCGAGGGCGGGGTGACTGCCATCATCGGGCCCAACGGCTCGGGCAAGTCCACCCTGCTGCATGCGATCGCCGGGACCCTGACCCCGGAGTCGGGTGAGCTGCGGGTCTACGGGGCGCCGCCGTCGGAGGCGTGGAAGAAGGCCGCCTACGTGATGCAGACGGTGACGGTGCCCCCGGGCACCCCGATCACCGTGCGCGAGGTGGTGGGCATGGGCAGGTACCCCACGAAGGGCTGGTTCCGGCCCTTCAACCGGGAGGACCGGGCGCGCGTGGCCGAGGCCATGGAGCAGCTCGGGATCACCGACCTCGCCAAGCGCCACCTCATGGAGCTCTCCGGCGGGCAGCGCCAGCGGGTCTACGTGGCCCAGGCGCTCGCGCAGGACCACGAGGCCCTCCTGCTGGATGAGCCGCTGACCGGCCTGGACATCGTCTCGGCGCGGATGATCGACGACATCATCCACTCCGAGCAGGCCGTGGGCCACTCCGTCATCCTCACCACCCACGATCTGGACGAGGCCCGCGCGGCGGACCACGTGATCCTGATGTCCGGTCGGGTGGTGGCCGCGGGTGATCCGGAGGAGGTCCTCACGCGCCGCAACCTGGAGGACGCCTACGGCCTCGGAGCCCTGCATGACACCGATCACGACCTCTTCCTGGACGACCCCTCCGGCCAGTCCCGCCACTGACCCCCGGCGAACAACCGTGAGGGTGCGGGGGGGGAGGCTGCTGGGATGCGTGTCACAGGAGCGCCGGGACCTTTGCCCCTGTCCCAGAGGGCCATCGGAAGGTAGTCGAAAAGTCACATTCAAGCAAAGTGTCCACGTGGTGGAATCAGGTTCCTTTGCCGTAACTTTACGAACCTACGATGGGCGGCATGGAAACGTTGCACCTTTCGCTCGGCGAGCAGCAGGCGGAGCTCCCCATCACGTCCGGCACCGTCTCGGCGAAGGACCTGAAGTCCATCACCACGTCCGAGGGGCCGCTGGCCACCTACGACCCCGGCCTGCTCAACACGGCGGCCGTGAAGAGCGGCGTCTCCTTCATCGATGGGGACGCCGGCATCCTCGAATACCGCGGCTACCCGATCGAGCAGCTCGCGGAGAAGTCCACGTTCCTCGAGGTGGCCTACCTGCTCCTCAAGGGCGAGCTGCCCTCCTCCGCGGAGCTCGAGGACTGGACCGAGGAGGTCAACCGGCACCGGCTGGTCCACGAGAACGTCAAGCAGGTGGTCGACTCACTGCGCTACGACGCCCACCCCATGGCCAAGATGATGGCTGCCACCTCCTCGCTGCACACCTTCTACCCTGACTCCCGGGTGATCGACTGCCCCGGGGCCCGTGCCCGCAACATCGTGCGACTGCTCGGCAAGATGCCCACCATCGCCGCGTGGGCCCACCGGCACTCGCTGGGCCGCCACTTCGTCTACCCGGATGACAGCCTCGGCTACGTGCCGAACTTCCTGGAGATGATGTTCAGCCAGAACGAGACCCGCCACCAGAAGGACGAGCGCCTCACCCGCGCCGTGGAGGTGCTCTTCATCCTCCACGCCGACCACGAGCAGAACTGCTCTGCAAACGCCGTGCGGTCCGTGGCCTCGGCGGGCAATGGCCCCTACAC
>CAZTOM010000231.1:0-3928 GCA_964615555.1 uncultured Actinomycetaceae bacterium | reverse complement strand
GCTCATCGCCTGGACGCCGAGCTGGCCGGCCAGTGCGCGCATGGTCAGGCCGTCCTGCGCCAACCATCACCCCGGTAGGGCTTCCGCGCTGGTGGGCACCACGCCCCGCCGGCGCTCACGTCTCGCAGAACGTCACAGCCCGCTCGCGCTCACGTCTCGCAGTACGTCACAGCCCGCTCGCGTTCACGTTCCGCAGAACGTCACGTGCGGCGCGCTTCCCGACGGCGCCGGCCGGGTCAGGTCCTCCAGCCCGGGCTGGTCCTCGTACGGCTGCCGTAGAGCGCCCATGAGCCGCTCGAGTGGCGAGAGGTCGCCAGCCGTCGCGGCGGTGAGCACCTCCTCCACCACGTGGTTGCGCGGAATGTAGAGCGGGTTCACGCGGTCCATGCGGGCAGCGACCTCGGGACGTGTGTCCGCTGCGGGCTCGCGCGCGGAGTCGGTGGCCGGAGCGCGTCCGCCGGTAGCGTGGCGGGGATCTCCCACCACGCGCAGCCAGCGCGCGTACCAGGAGTCGAACGCGGTGGGCTCGGCGCAGAGTCCAGCGGGAGAGCCCCGGGAAAGGGCACGGAAGAAGCCCGTGTAGTCCACGCGATGGCGCTGCATGAGGGCCAGCGCATCGGAGATGAGGCCTTGGTTGCCGGCTGGCAGGCCGAACTTGGCCGCCATGCGGGCGGAGATCTCCTGCTCGTACATGGCCGCGAAGCCATTCAGCGCCTCCGTCACGGGCTCGACGGCATCCTTCGGATCCTGCGCGATCAGCGGGAGGAGCGCCTCGCCGAATCGGGCGAGGTTCCACTGTGCGATCGGCGGCTGGTTGCCGTACGCGTAGCGGCCGGAATGGTCGATCGAGGAGAAGACGGCGCGGGTGTCGAAGGCGTCCAGGAAGGCGCACGGACCGAAGTCCATCGACTCCCCCGCAATCACCATGTTGTCCGTGTTCATGACGCCGTGCACGAAGCCGACCGCCATCCAGTCGGCCACGAGCGAGGCCTGCGCGGCGAGAACGGAACGGTACAACGCCAGGTATGGCTCGTCGTCGGCGGCACACTGCGGGTAGTGGCGGGCGATGGCATAGTCCGCGAGGCGGCGCAGGATCTCCGGTGAGCGCGCCGCGGCGTACTGGAACGTTCCCACGCGGACGAGGCCGGTGGCGACGCGCACCAGGATTGCACCCGGCGCCGGGCCACCCTCGCGCCAGACCTGTTCGCCGGTGGTGAGGACAGCGAGGGCGCGGGTGGTTGGGATGCCAGCGGCGTGGAGGAACTCGCCCACCACGTACTCGCGGAGCATCGGGCCGATCACGGCCTTGCCATCACCCCCGCGGGAGAACGCGGTGGGTCCGGAGCCCTTGAGGTGGACGTCCCAGAGCGTGCCGCGGGCGTCGCGGCGTTCCTCGAGGAGGAGGGCACGGCCGTCGCCGAGGCGGGGTGAGTAGACACCAAACTGGTGGCCGGCGTAGGCCTGCGCGTACGTGGGGTGGTCCGGGGCGTGGCCGGTGAGGTAGGCGAGCCCGTCCGAGGTGCGCAGCCAGGCCGGGTCGAGGCCGAGCTCGTCCGCCAGGTCGTCGTTCAGGACGACGAGGTGAGGGGCAGGGACCGGATCGGCGCGCCACGCCAGGTTGAGTTCCGGGACGGTGTGCGCGTACTCGGGGAGGGCGGGCGCCGAGTCTGGGGCGGCCGGTGGGTGCTTGCGGACGGGCTGCGCGGGCTCTGGGGCAGGTGGCGCGTGGTTGGGGGCGGGTGGTGCGTGGTTGGGGGCGGGTGGTGCGGGCTCGGGAGTGGGTGGCGCGGGCTCGGGGACGGCCTGCGGGCGCTCGGGGACGGCCGGCGGACGCTCGGGGACGGACTCGTGGTACGTCATCGGTTCAGGGTACGTCGGGCGCGTAGAGGTGGCCTTCTATAACGGTTTGGTAACGGTTGTGGATTCGACAAGATTTGGGCCGTTCGAACAGGTGTTCGTGTCAGACCTCCTTCGTAGGGTGGTTTTCATGACGGGGCAGGCAGTTCTTCGACCAACGGGAGAGGTTCTCTCCTCGGTCCTCGCTGCGCTGGGGGTGGTGGACCACCGCGCGCGTGAGCAGGCCTCCCACGCGGAGCGGCTCGAGTGGCTGGCTGCGGCGCGGGACGTCGCCCGCCGGGTGGACGGGCTCGTGACCACGCTGGTGGCCGAAGCGGACAGGGCGGGATCCTCAACTGCGGTGGCCGGCACCCCCACCACCACATACCTGGCGCAGGACGGGCGTACCTCTATCGGCGATGCCTCGAAGGCCGTGCTGCGCGCCAAGGACGTGGCATCGCGGAAGGCGGTGCAGGCGGCCACGCTCACGGGCGAGATCGAGACCGGGCAGGCCTCCGCCATCACCCGACTGCTGGGTGAGCTCCCCCGTGACCTGACAGCCGAGCAGAAGGACGCCGCCGAGCGATTCCTGCTCGATAAGGCCTCGAGCACGCCGGCCTCCCGGATCCCGCGGCTGCGGCAGGCCACGCTCGATGCCATCCGCCCGGAGACCGCGGAGACGCGCGAGGCGGAGATGCGGCGGCTGGACGAGCAGCGTCGTCGCGCCGTGCGTCGTAGGTTCCTTCGGTTCGACGACGACGGCGACGGCTCCCTCACCTTCCGCGGCTCCCTCCCCTACCTTGAGGCGGCCCCATTCCGGCAGCTCATCGAGGCCTATGTGGAGTCGAGCCGGCGCAAGGCGCGCCGGGACGGTACCGACCAGATGTCCTTCACCGCCCAGCGGCAGGCCGATGCGCTCACGGATCTGGTGACCAACCACCTCGCGGCCAGCGGTCTGACGGTCCAGGGTGCCGGTGGTGGCCTCACGCGGGCGAATTCCGGAACGGCCGCGGTGGGTGCTGGAACGGCCACGGTGGATCGTGGCACGGCCGCAATGGATGCCGGGTCTACGCCGGCGGGTGGTGGAGCGATCGCGGACGGGCCCGCGGACGCGCCCACGGACGAACCGGGTGTGGACGCACACCAGCGCTTCCACTTCCGCATCCCCGAAGTGGCGGGACAGCTTCCCCGCATCCAGGTGACGATGCGGGAGGCGGATCTCCGCGAGATGGTGGAGCAGGCGGGCCTCCTCGCGGACGGGGCCATGATCTCCCCGGGCGAGTTGCGTCGCCTGTGCTGCGACGCCGAACTCGTGCCCTGCGTACTCGGCTCGGCTTCCGAGGTGCTCGACCTTGGTAGGAGTGTTCGCCTCGTCTCACCCAAGCTGCGGCGTGCCCTCGAGCTTCGCGACGGCGGGTGCACCTTCCCGGGGTGCGACTCGCCTCCGTCCCGGTGCGAGGCCCACCACATCGTGCCGTGGTACGCCGGCGGCCCCACGGCGCTCAACAACCTGGTTCTCCTGTGCCCCCACCACCACGGCGTGGTGGAGCCGCCCCGGTTCCACACCGGTCCGCCACCGAATCGCTGGCAGGTAAAGATGGGGGCGGACGGGATACCTGAGTTCATCCGACCAGCCGGCCTGCGCGGACATCCACCCACTCGGGCTGGAGATTCTGCCCCCGGGAATCGCCCCGGGAGTCGCCCTGGGAATCGATCTGGATCACCCGGCGTTGCCCGCGGGGACCCACCGGAGACGCAGCCACTCTGGCCCGATTTCGATAATCCCGGCCCCCCACCAGAGTGGGCTCAACTTGAGTGAGTCGGCGCGATCTACTGGGGTGAGTGAGGGCGTGTGGCCAGGGAGTAGTGAGAGTCCGCGTGGCTGAAGCGCGTGCGCGCTGGCCTGTGCGAGTGCGCACTGGCCGAGGGGCGAACAGACGTTGGCTGACGCGAGTGCGCGCTGGCCGAGACGCGAGTGCGCGCCGGGATAGACACCAGAGGCGTGCCGTGAAAGCCAATTGTGGCGGGAAGGTTTCTGTCGGGCTGGCGGGATTTGAACCCACGACCCCTTGACCCCCAGTCAAGTGCGCTA
>CAZTOM010000230.1:0-4014 GCA_964615555.1 uncultured Actinomycetaceae bacterium | reverse complement strand
GGGTCTGCGGGATGCGGACCCGGGGGCACCCCCTTTCTCAGGATGGTGAGGGGCGGCGGAAGGTGGGCCCGGCGTCGGATAGCGACGATTTTCGGCAACAGTGGAAGCCCATAGCGACGATTATCGGCAACAGCCTGGGTGGGGAGCTCCGGGGCCCCGGCGGGAGGGGCGCCGGCGGGAGGGGGTCAGGCGAGGAGGGCGAGGGCTGCTGCTGCGGCGGCCACGAGGGCGGGGCCCATGGGGACGTCGGCGGTGCGGTCGCGGGTGATGGCGAGGACCACGAGTGCCACGAGGCCGTGGAGGATCACGCCGAGCACGGCGCCGGTGAGGGCCACGCGCCACCCGAACCAGCCGAGGACGGCGCCCAGGAGGAAGGCGAGCTTCACGTCGCCGAATCCGAGGGCGCCGCGCGCCAGCACGGCGAGCACGTAGAAGCCCGCGAAGAGGGCGAATGCGGCAGCAAGCGAGCGCCCGGCCGGGGCCCACTCGCCGCCCTGGGCCGCCATGAGGAGCGCGCCGGCGGCCCACAGGGCGATCCCCGCGGCGATCACGGTGTCCGGGAGGCGGTGCTCCGCGAGGTCCACGGCCACCAGCACCCCCCAGGTGCCGGCCACGAGTGCGAGCACCACGGCCTGCACGGTGCCCGGGCCGATCCATCCCGCACCCGCCCCGAGGAGGGCGACGAGGACCAGGGCGAGCGGGGTTACGGCGCGCCCCGGGATGGTGAGGGGAGGCTGGGAGCCGGGCGGCGTCGTCGTGACGCGGGGGAGCCAGCGCAGGATCGCGGCGGCAAGGACGGCGGCGAGTACGGCGCCGAGGAGGGGCATCACCCGGAGAACGCCTCCATGATCGAGAGGCCAGCGGGGCCGATGATCACGATCATGAGGGCGGGCAGGAGGCAGAGGATCAGGGGGAAGACCACCTTCACGGGGATCTCCATGGCGGTGCGCTCAGCGCGCTGGCGGCGGGCAATGCGCATCTCGCGGGCCTGGGAGAAGAGCACGTCCGCGAGGGGGATGCCGTACTCCTCGGCGCGGATGACGGCGCGGATGAAGCGGCGCAGGCTGGGGACCGAGGTGCGGGCGGCGAGGGCCTCGTAGGCCACGCGGCGGGGCTGGCCCACCTGGATGTCCTGGAGGGTGCGGATGAGCTCCCCGGAGAGGACGCCGGTGCCGTTGCGGGCCACGCGGACGAGGGCGGCGTCGAAGCCGAGGCCCGCCTCCACGGCGATGCTCATCTGGTCCAGCGTGTCCGGGAGCTCGAGCTCGATGGCCTCGCGGCGCTTGATGCCCGTGTTGTACAGCAGCAGGTCCGGGAGGAAGAACGCGAACGCGAACAGGAAGATGGCGAGCGCCAGGCTCTGGGGGGTCCCGGCGCGCACCACGATCAGGGCGCCCAGCAGGATGGCGGCGCCGCCGCCCAGCAGCTTGAATGCCACCACGCGCTCCACGGGCCAGGCCTCGGGGCGTCCGGCGCGCACCACGAGCCGCTCCAGGTAGCGCTCGGTGCCGGTGCCGAGGAGCCGGCGACCCGTGCCCTCGCGGCGCGCGGTACGGCCGGCGCGGCCCTGGACCCCGGATTCGAGGCCGCGCTGCAGGTTGGTGCGGATGCCGCGGGCCACGCTGCCCTCGCCGGCAAGGGCCAGCCAGAGGAGGTAGCCGAGTCCGAGCACCAGCAGGGCGATCGCGGCGATCGTGGCGAAGGGGAGGGGCAGGGTGGGCATCGCGCGGACCTCAGTACTTGATCTTGATGGCCGAGCGGAGCCACAGGAGGCCAGCGATGAGGAGGACCACGGCGATCCCCAGGAGCACGAACCCACCGAACGATCCGGTGAGGCGCCCGATGTAGGCCGGGTTCACGAGGCTGAGGAGGAAGAAGACGATGAAGGGCAGGGCACCGAGGATGATCGCTGAGAGGCGGCCCTCGGAGGACAGGGCCTCCACCTGGCGCTTGAGGTGGGTGCGCTCGCGGATGGTCTCGCCCACGCCCTCGAGGACGTCGGCGAGGTTGCCGCCCACCTCCCGGTTGATCGCGATGGCCTGGACGATCCAGAAGAAGTCTGCGTCCTGCATGCGCTCTGCCGCGTCATCGAGGGCCTCCACGAAGGGGCGACCCACCCGGGCCTCGTTGATCACGCGGGCGAACACCTCGGACGTGGGCGCCTCGGCCTCCGCCGCCACCGTGGCGGCGGCCTGGGGGAGGGAGTACCCGGCGCGAAGCGAGCCGGAGAGGATGGCGAGGGTCTCGTCCAGTTGGAGGGCGAACCGACGCTGGCGGCGGGAGGTGCGCAGGCTCACCACCACCATGGCCACGATGGGGCCGGCGAGCAGGAGGAGCACGCCGCCGATCGGGCCCCAGACCAGCAGCCCGAGCGCGAAGAGGGCCACCATGCCGCTGCCCACGATCACCAGGAAGTCCTGCGGGGTGGCCTTGAGCCCGGCGTTGTCCAGGCTCTGCTCCAGGGATCCGGCGCGATCTCCGAGCGCCCGCCCGGCCAGGTAGGTGGCGCGGTCCGCGGTTCGGGACAGGGCGCTCGCGGACTGGGCGTCCGCGGGGCGGCGCCGGGACATCGGCACCGTCTTGCCGCCCGTGGCGATGAGGAGGAGCACCGCGAGGACGGCGAGAGCCAGCAGGCCCGCGCCGATCCAGAGGTGGAGGGACTCGATCACCGCCGCGGCCCCCACATGTCCGTGGTGCCGAACGCGCTCGCGGGGAGCTCGATCCCGAGCTGCTCGAAGCGGTCCGTGAACGCGGGACGCACCCCGGTGGGGACGGTGCGCCCGAGGAAGCGGCCGTTGTGGTCCACGCCGGCGGAGAAGTCGAACAGGTACACGTCCTGCATGGTGATGGTCTGGCCCTCCATGCCGTGCACCTCCGTGACTGCGGTGATGCGCCGGGTGCCGTCCCGCAGGCGGGAGAGGTGCACGATCAGGTCCACGGCGGAGGCCACCTGCTCGCGCACGGCGCGCAGCGGCAGATCCATGCCGGCCATGAGGACCAGGGTCTCCAGCCTGGAGAGGCAGTCGCGCGGGGAGTTGGCGTGCACGGTGGACAGGGAGCCGTCGTGGCCCGTGTTCATGGCCTGGAGCATGTCCAGGGCCTCCGCGCCGCGGACCTCACCCACCACGATCCGGTCCGGGCGCATACGCAGCGCGTTGCGGACCAGGTCCCGGATGGTGATCTCGCCGCGGCCCTCCACGTTGGGTGGACGCGACTCGAGCCGCACCACGTGCTCCTGCTGGATCTGGAGCTCCACCGCATCCTCGATGGTGATGATGCGCTCGGAGTTGGGGATGAAGCTGGAGAGCACGTTCAGCAGCGTGGTCTTACCGGTACCGGTACCACCGGAGATGAGGATGTTCAGCCGCGCCTGCACGCACGCCTGCAGGAGGGCGGCCATCTCCGGGGTCATGGTGCCGATGCGGGCGAGGTCCTCCAGCGAGAGCGCCTCGTGGGAGAACTTCCGGATGGTGAGGGTGGATCCGGACACGGCGAGCGGCGGGATGATCGCGTTCACACGGCTGCCGTCCTCGAGCCGGGCGTCCACCAGCGGGGAGGCCTCGTCGATGCGGCGGCCCACCCGGGTGACGATTCGTTCGATGATGCGCCGCAGGTGGGCCTCGTCAGAGAAGAACGCCTCCGAGCGGTACAGCAGGCCGCCCCGCTCCACGTAGATGTGGTCCGGCCCGTTCACCATGACCTCGGTGATCTCCGGATCGTCGATGAGGGGCTGAATTGGACCGAGCCCGAGCACGTCCGCCTCCACCTGGCGCACCAGCCGCTGCCGTTCGGAGGTGGTGAGGGGCACGCGGGCCTCCTCCACCACGGAGTTGATCTCCTCCAGCACCATCTTCTTCAGGCTGGACTCGTCCAGGTCCGGATCATTCAGGCGGTGGCCCACCCGCTCGAACAGGGTCTCCACCGCGGAGGCCTTGAGCGTGCCGAGCGCGTCACGCCGCATGGGGGTGGCGGCCGGGGCCACGCGGTCGGCGAGACGCGCACCCGTGGTGGGCG
>CAZTOM010000229.1:2210-4027 GCA_964615555.1 uncultured Actinomycetaceae bacterium | reverse complement strand
ACGATCCCAAGGGAGCCCTCGTCCGCCACCACGGCCTCGCCGGCTGCGAGGCACATGGGCGGGTAGTCATCGAGGGCGTCATACTCGTGGGCGCCGTGGTCCACCACCTCGTGTCCCGCGTCCGTGAAGTGGGCGCGGAGCGTCTCCTTGAGCTCGAATCCGGCGTGGTCGGCGGCGATGTGAATGCGCATGGGACCATGGTGGCCCTTCGCGACCCTCGATACCCCGGAATCCGGCACTGCCCGTCGTGGTGGGCTAGGCGGGATCGTTCGCCCGCAACGTAACCCCGTGCGGAGGAGGTTGACGGGGCGGGGCGGGCTCCGCCGTCGCACTAGGGTGGTCCCATGACGGAAACGACCCCCGCGACCACGCCGCGCCCCCAGGACGACCTGTACCTCCACGTGAACGGCGAGTGGATCGCCACGCACGTGATTCCCGCCGACCGGCCCACCGACGGCGCCTTCCGCGCGCTGCGCGACCAGGCGGAGAAGGACGTACGCGCGATCATCGAGGAGTGCGCGGACGGCACCGAGACGGGCCCCGAGGCCGAGCAGATTGGCGCGCTGTACTCCTCCTTCATGGACGAGGAGGCGGTAGAAGCCGCCGGCGCCGACCCCCTCCAGGAAGACCTGGAGCCGATTGCGGACGCCGCGAACAAGGAGGAGCTCGCGGCGGTGATGGGCCGGCTCGCGCCGAGCGGGGTGGCCTCGCCGTTCTACTCGGACGTCTCGAACGACCCCCTGGACCCGGACACCTACACCACCTACATGTTCCAGGGCGGGCTCGGCCTGCCGGATGAGGCCTACTACCGCGAGGACGTCCACGCGGCCACGCGCGAGAAGTACGTGGCGCACGTGGGACGGATGCTCGAGCTCGCCGGGATCGGGGGCGCCGAGGAGGCCGAACGCATCATGGTGCTCGAGACCGAGCTCGCGGGCGGCCACTGGAACATCGTGGACGTGCGGGACGCATCCAAGACCACGAACGCGATGGCCCTGGACGAGCTCGTGGAGCTCTCTGGAGCGTTCCCACTGCGGGCCTGGGTGGAGGCCACCGGACTCCCCCACGTGTTCGAGAAGCTCAACGTGATGACCCCGTCCTTCTTCACGCACCTGGGTGAGGTGTGGGAGAAGCACTCGCTGCTGGACCTGAAGCTGTGGCTCTCCTGGGGCGCGCTGCGCTCGCGCGCGCCGTACCTGTCGAGCGCGTTCGTGGAGGAGAACTTTGACTTCTACGGGCGCACCCTCACCGGTGCCCAGGAGCTGCGGGCCCGCTGGAAGCGCGGGGTCTCGTTCGTGGACTCCGCTGTGTCCGAAGCGGTGGGCAAGCTGTACGTGGCCCGCCACTTCCCGCCGGCCGCGAAGGAGAAGATGGACCACCTGGTGGCCCGGCTCATCGAGGCCTACCGCGAGTCCATCCAGACCCTCGAGTGGATGGGCGAGGAGACCAAGCAGAAGGCCCTGACCAAGCTCGAAGGCTTCTACCCGAAGATCGGATACCCCGCCGAGTTCCGCGACTACTCCGCCATGGAGGTCTCGGGTGACGACCTGCTGGGCAACGTGCGGGCGGCATCCGAGTTCGAATGGAAACGGCAGGCTGCCAAGGTGGGCGGCCCCGTGGACCGCGACGAGTGGCTCATGCCGCCGCAGATGGTCAACGCCTACTACATGCCCACCTCCAACGAGATCGCCTTCCCCGCCGCGATCCTGCAGCCCCCGTTCTTTGACCCTGAGGCTGATGATGCCCTGAACTACGGCGGCATCGGCGGCGTGATCGGGCACGAGATCGGTCACGGCTTCGACGACCAGGGCTCCAAG
>CAZTOM010000229.1:0-2200 GCA_964615555.1 uncultured Actinomycetaceae bacterium | reverse complement strand
CACCGGCAAGTTCGAGAGCTGGTGGACGGACGAGGACCGCTCGGCGTTCGAGGAGCGGACGGGCGCCTTGATCGAGCAGTACGAGGGCCTCGTGCCGGCACAGTTCGGGGAGAAGTCCGACCACGCCGTGAACGGCGCGCTGACGATCGGGGAGAACATCGGGGACCTCGGCGGGCTGTCCATCGCGCTGAAGGCCTACGCCCTCGAGCTGGCCTCGCGGGGCTCCTCGTTCGAGGACGAGCCCGAGATCGACGGCGCCACCGCCCTCCAGCGGGTGTTCCTCAACTGGGGGCTCATCTGGCGGGAGAAGGCCCGCGACGAGTACCTGATCCAGCGCATGGCCACCGATCCCCACTCGCCCGACGAGTTCCGCTGCAACCAGGTGGTCCGCAACGTGCCGGAGTTCCACGAGGCCTTCGGCGTGACCGAGGAGGATGGAATGTGGATGGCCCCGGAGGAGCGGGTCAAGATCTGGTGAGGTGGGGCGCCGCGGCGCCGTGGCGGCGTGCCGTTGGCAGCCGCCGCGGTTCCGCCGCCACCTCAAGGGGCAGCCGTACCACCACCTCAAAGGGCAGCCGTCACCCGAAGATCGGGTCCACCGTCCGCGAGCGCTTGAGCTCGAAGAATCCGGGGTAGCTCGCCGCGGCCACCACACCGTCGAACACGGTGCCGGCCTCCTCACCCACCGGCGCGGGGGACATGACGGGACCGAAGAATGACGAACCCGACACGGTGATCACAGGCGTGCCCACGTCGTCGCCCACGAGATCGATGACGGCCCGCTGCAGTTCCCGCAGCCGGTCGTCGCGCTCCTCGGACTCGGCGGCCTCCATGAGCTCCGCGGGCAGCCCGCACTCCTCGAGTGCCTCGGCCACGGCGGACAGGTCCTCCGATCCGCGCCCCTGGTTGTGGAAGCGCATGCCGATCGCCGTGTAGAGGTCGCGCAGCGCCTCCTGCCCGCCATGGTCCTGGGCGGCGAGCACCACGCGGATCGGCTTCCAGGCGAGGTCCATGGAGCGGCGATAGTCCTCGGAGAGGTCGCGGCCCTCGTTCAGGGCGGCGAGGCTCATGGGTTTGAAGGTCACGGCCACATCGCGCACCTTCTCCACCTCCAGCATCCACCGGGAGGTCATCCAGGCCCACGGGCACACGGGGTCGAAGTAGAAGTCAACGTGCTGGGTCATGCTGCCATCCTGCCCGATGCGGACCGGTCTCGCCCGATCGTGCCCGATCGTGTCCACTCCCGCCGACGCCGGCCCCTCCTTCCCCCGACGCCGACCCTTCCTTCCTCCCCGTGTTCGCTCTCCGCGTGGCCGCCGTCGTCGGGCAGGGGCGTCTGACGTGGCAGGATCGGTGACGTACCGGCGCACCCGCGCCCGCGTTCCGCACCACGGCCAGGCCGCGTGCGGGCCCACGTTCCGTCAGAAGGAGACCCATGCCGGGGACCAACCTCACGCGCGCGGAGGCACAGCAGCGCGCCGCCACGATCCAGACCACCAGCTACGAGGTGGAGCTCGACCTCGCCGGCCCCTCGCCCGAGACGTTCCGCTCCCGGACGGTGGTGCGGTTCACGGCGGAGCCGGGCGGGGAGACGTTCTTCGACCTGATCGCACGCAGCGTGGAGGAGATCACGCTCAACGGCGAGTCGGTGGAGCCGGGCCAGGCGTTCGCGGACTCCCGCATCGCACTCAGCGGCCTCAAGGAGGACAACGAGCTGGCGGTGGACGCCACGTGCGAGTACACCCGCACCGGCGAGGGCCTCCACCGGTTCGTGGACCCGGCCGACGGCGAGGTCTACCTCTACTCGCAGTTCGAGGTGGCTGACTCCCGTCGCGTGTTCGTGGTGGCGGAGCAGCCGGACCTGAAGGCCACCTTCCAGTTCACCGTGACCGCCCCCGCGCACTGGATCGTCTTCTCCAACGAGCTCGAGGAGCGCACCGAGGAGTCCTCCGACGGCGCCTCCCGGACCTGGTACTTCCCGCCCACCCCTCCCCTGTCCTCCTACGTGACCGCGATCGTGGCGGGCCCGTACCACGTGGGTGAGCGCGAGTTCTCCTTCACCACGGGCGACGGCCGGGACATCCCCATGCGCGTGGCGTGCCGTGCCTCGCTCGCCGAGTACCTGGACACGGAGGAGCTCCAGGACGTGGCCGCGGCCGGGATGGAGCAGTTCCACCCGGCGACCGCCCACGTCCAGCGC
>CAZTOM010000228.1:1806-4036 GCA_964615555.1 uncultured Actinomycetaceae bacterium | reverse complement strand
CCACCTGGCTCGACCAACTGGTCCCCGCACCTCCCGGCGGCCACCGGGAAGACTGGCTGGAGGGCCCGCCGCTGGAGGGCAGCCCCATCGCGCTCCCCTTCCTCACCGGGGAGCGCTCCACCGGCTGGCGCGGGGACGCGCAGGGAGTGCTCGCCGGCCTCACCGAGTCCACCGATCCGGCCGCCCTCTACCGCGGCATCCTCGAGGGCGTGGCCATGACCTACCGCCGGATCGTGGACCAGATCGACCTGCTCACCCCCCAGCTCGGCCGTGTCATCGCCTCCGGCGGCTTCACGACGGCGTACCCCGGCTGGCTGAAGATCCTCGCCTCCGTGGTGGGTCTTCCCGTCATCCCGTTGCAGATGAAGCGCTCCACCCTGCGGGGGAACGCCGTCCTGGCCCTCGAGCACGTGGCGCCCGGCGTGGAGCGGGCGCTGCCCGAACTCGGGACTGTCAATGAGCCGAACCCCGCGTGGGCGGAGGAGTACCAGCAGCGCTTCGACCGCTGGACCGAGGTGTACGAGGCGCTGTACGGGCAGTAGGAGCTGCCCCTAGATCAACCCGTTCTCGTAGGCCACGCGCACGGCGGCCGCCCGGTCCGAGACGCCGAGCTTCTCGTAGACCCGCTTGAGGTGGGTCTTGAAGGTGGTCTCCGAGACGGACAGCCGCGCTGCCGCCTCCCGGTTGGTTCCGCCCGCAGCCAGCTCGCGCACCACGTCCGCCTCCCGCGGTGTCAGAGCCACCTCCGTGCCGCCCCCACCCGCGAGCGCCCGCAGCGCCGCCGGGGTGAGCACCGGCCTGCCAGCGGAAAGGTCCCGCACCGCCCGCACCAGCTCCGTGCGGGGGGTGTCCTTCAGGAGGTAGCCATCTGCGCCGGCGGTGAGCGCCGCCCGGATGTCATGGTCCGTGTCATACGTGGTGAGTACCAGGATCCGCGGCGCACCCGCGCCCCCGGCCCGCGTCCCGGCCCGCAGCTCTCGGATGGCCGCCACCCCGTCCCCGCCGGGCATCCGCAGGTCCATCAGCACTACGTCCGGGGCGTGCCGCTCCACGAGCGCCACCGCCTCCGGCCCCGACGCCGCCTCCGCCACCACCTCGACGTCCCCCTCCCGCTCCAGGATGGCCACGATCCCGTCGCGCACCAGGGGGTGGTCGTCTGCAATGACCACGCGGATCATGGGTGACTCCTCTCGATCGCTCACTCCGGCTCACCCTCCGCGGGGGGCTTGCGGGGCCGGCGCGGCAAGAGGCACCCAGGCCTCCACCCTCGTCCCCTCCCCGGGGGCGCTGCGCACGTCCAGCCTCCCGCCGATCACGCCGAGCCTCGTCTCCATCCCGAGCAGCCCGTACCCACCGCTCGCCTGCGACGGCACGAAACCCGCGCCGTCGTCCACCACGGCAAGCCGCACCCCGCCGTCCGCGTAGGCCAGCCGCACGTCCGCGCGGTTCGCCCGCGCGTGCTTGGCCACGTTCGAGAGGGCCTCCTGGGCCACGCGCAGCAGGTCGTCGTCGTGCCCCGACGGCGCAGCCTCGCCCGCCACCGTGAGCTCGCCTCCCAGCCCGGTGGTCTCCCGCCACTCCCCCAGCAGGTCATCGAGGGCGAGGGGGAGGTCGTCGTCGTCGAGGCGGGGTGAGGCGAGCGCGTGGACGGCCCGGCGGGCCTCGGCGAGCGCCTCCCGGGCGGCCGAGTCCGCGAGCGCGAGGCGACGGTCGCGCTCCGGGGAGTCCGGCGCGGAGGTGGCGGCCTCGAGCTGGGCGATGATCGCCACGAGGTTCTGGGCCACGGTGTCGTGGATCTCGCGGGAGAGGCGTTGGCGTTCCTCGGTGATCCCGGCCTCACGGGCCTGGGCGAGCAGTTGCGTCTGGAGGGCGGCGCTGCGCTCCTGCTCGGTGCGCAGGCCGAGGTTGGCTGCGGCGAGCTCGTCCATCAGGGCCTCGCGGTTGCGGTCCAGGACGAGCATCACGGAGGCGATGCCGATGTTGATCGCCACGAACAGGAGGTAGATGGGGAGCGTGAAGATCGGGGAGGTGGGGCCGCCGAGCTGCGCCACCGCGATCACGAGCGCCGTGCCGATCATGCCGGCCCAGTGCTGGGCGCGGACCCGGGAGCGGGCCGCCTCGTAGTAACCCATGAAGAGGTAGAGCCCGAAGATCGGGGAGAAGGCGATGGCGGCGCCTGCGAGGAGGAGGTTCGCCCAGAAGTAGCAGATGCGACGGCGCTCCGTTTCCG
>CAZTOM010000228.1:0-1706 GCA_964615555.1 uncultured Actinomycetaceae bacterium | reverse complement strand
CCAGCCGGCCGCCGCCGTCCACACCAGCAGCACCACGAACGGTTGCCAGCCCACCTCCAGGCCGAGCGTGGCCTGGGACATCGCGGTGGCCGCAGCGCCACCGGGGGTGAGGTCCGCGACCGCGGCCAGCCACTGCGGGAACAGCGCCCGCGGGTACCACATGCCCGCGAAGAACCACATGAGCGCGGCGAACACGTTGCCGATCCCGGCGGCCGCCTTCGGGTTGCGCACCACCGAGGCCAGCAGCACCCCCAGCGCCACGAACGCGAGCAGGCTGAGCACCGCCGCGAGCGCGAACAGCCCGATCCCCTGCGGCAGCCCCGCCCCGAACAGCGCCGGGATCACCACGATCAGGAGTGCCACCACGAGCCCCACCACCGAGACGATCGTGAACAGCGCCGCGAGCAGGGACCCGGGAGAGCTCGGCGTGGTGCGCAGCCGGCGCAGCACGCCCATCTCGCGGTAGCTCCCCAGGATCATCGGGATCACGGTGAGCCCCAGGATCGAGGTGGCGAACAGCATGATCGTGGGCACGTACGCCTGCACTACAGACAGCCCGCCGAACTCCGTTATCGGCTGCCGCGCCGGCGGGATCGCGCTCATCACCGTGATCGCGATGAGCGGCAGGATCGCCCCGAAGATGAGGGCCGGCGGCTCGCGCAGCAGCAGCCGCGACTCGTTCACCAGGTGGGCCCCGAACGCGCGCCGGGTCCGTGCGGGGGCGTTCCCGCGGGAACGTCCGGCGACGGCGGAACTCGCCCGGGTCATGCCACTTCCGTTCTCGGGGGCGCCCGTGGGTACGGCAGTCATTCGTCTTCTCCTGGATTGGTCAGAGCGAGGTAGGCGTCGTCGAGGGAGGGGGAGGTGACCCTCAGCCCCTGCACGGTGATGCCGCGGGAGGTGAGGGCGGTGATGACGGCCTGGGGCGAGTCGGCGTCCCCGGTGACCACCACGCGCCCCCGCTCCGTACGGACCTGGGCCACACCGGGAAGGGAGGAGAGGAACGCGAGGCGGGTGGCGTCGTCGGCGGAGAAGGAGGTCTCCTGGCGGCCGATGGCGCCCGCGATCTCCGCGGGGGTGCCGGTGGCGAGGGCGCGGCCCTGGCCGAGGATGAGGACGCGGTCGCAGAGGTAGGCGGCCTCCTCCATGAAGTGGGTGACCAGCACCATGGTGACGCCGTCCTCGCGCAGGAGGCGGAGGTAGGCCCAGATGTCGCGGCGGGCGGCGGGGTCCAGGCCGGTGGTGATCTCGTCCAGGAAGGCGATACGGGGGCGGCCCACGAGCGCGAGAGCCACCGAGAGGCGTTGCTGCTGGCCGCCGGAGAGGCGGTCGAAGCGTGTGGTGGCATGCGACGTGAGGCCGAAGCGGTCCAGCAGCTCACCGGTGGGGCGGGGGTCCGCGTAGAAGGCGGCGTACAGGTCCAGCGCCTCGGCCACGCGGATCTTGGGTGGCATGCGGCACTGCTGGAGTTGCACGCCGAGGATCTCGCGGAGCCCGGGCGGGTCCGTGGCCGGGTCCATGCCAGCCACCTGGACCGTTCCCGAATCGCGCGCGCGCAGGCCGCCGATGCACTCCACCGCGGTGGTCTTTCCGGAGCCGTTCGGGCCGAGGATGCCGAGGATCTCGCCCTCCTCCACGTGCAGGTCCAGTCCGCGGAGCACCTCGTGGGCGCCGTAGGACTTGGTGAGTCCCTCGACTTGGATGAG
>CAZTOM010000227.1:0-4067 GCA_964615555.1 uncultured Actinomycetaceae bacterium | reverse complement strand
GAGCGGTCAGGATGGAGCCATGGGAATCGTTGCGACCGCGGTGGTCCCGATCGTCCTGTTGCTGGGCTCCGGTGCGATGCTGCGCCGCCAGCTCCTCCCCGCGGCGGAGTTCTGGCAGGGAGTGGAGTGGCTCTGCTACTTCGTGTTCCTCCCGGCGCTGTTCATCTACTCGATCGGGCGCGCGGACCTCTCGATCATCTCCGTGGGGCCCCTCCTGCTCTCGCTCGTGATCCCGGTGCTCGTGGCGGCCGGGCTGGTGCTGGGGATCATGATGCTGGTACGGGCAGATGGTCCGCGCACCAGCTCCATGATCCAGGGCAGCATCCGGCTGAACACCTACATCGGGCTCGCCTTCGCGCAGGCGCTCGGCGGAGAGGCGGGGCTCGCGACGTTCGCGGTGGCCTCCGCCGTGATGGTGCCCACCGTGAACGTCATCTCCGTATCGGCACTCTCCGCGATGGGCACGGCGAAGGTGGAGCCCAAGCGCGGGGGAGTGGTACGCGAGATCGTGGAGAACCCCCTGATCCTGGGGTGCGTGGTGGGGATCGTGGTGAACCTTTCCGGGGTGGAGATGCCGGAGTTCCTGATGGAGACCCTCCGCCTCCTCTCCACGCCCGCACTCGTCATGGGAACCCTCGCCACGGGAGCCGCCATCTCATTCCGGGTGCGGCGGCGGGACGCGTTCGACCTCGCCGTGGTCTCCCTCATCAAGCTGGTGCTGCTCCCGCTCGGCACCGGGGCTATTGCGGTGTGGCTGGGCGTGAGCGGGCTGGTGCTGACAATCTTCGTGCTCATCACCGCGATCCCGTGCGCCACCTCCTGCTACATCCTCGCCCAGCGCATGGGCGGGGACACCCGCCTGATGGCGTCCATCACCGCGGTCCAGACCGTGGTCTCGATGGCCACCCTGCCGGTGGTCCTGGAGATCGTGCAGTCCCTGTGACCGCCGATCGCGGGAGCGCTCGGCAGACCCCCGATGGCGGGAGCGCCGGCCCGGTGCAACGCTGGAGGGATGGACGAGATGCTGACATCCGATGAGATCCAGGCTGCCGAGCTGGGGGAGTGGCGCCACGAGGGCGACTCCCTGCAGGCGTCCTTCCAAACCGGCGACTTCGCCACCGGCGCCGAATTGGTGGCCCAGATCGCCGCCGCCGCGGAGCTTGCCAACCACCACCCGGATATCACCCTCACCTACCCGAAGGTGGAGGTCCTCCTCACCACGCACGACTCCGGGGGAGTCACAAGCAAGGATGTCGAGCTGGCCCGGAGCATCTCCGGGCTCGCCCACGGCCTCGGGGTGGCTGCAGGGTAGGGGTGGCGGCAGGGTAGGGGTGACCGCGGGGTAGGGGGTCTACCCCGTCCGGATTCTCAGAGTTCGGCCGTCTCCTCCGGCGCACCCTCGCTGTGGGCGAGGTGCCCGCCCAGCAGGCCCCCCACGCCGAACGCCGCGACCGCTGCAAGGAGGCCCCCGCGGGCAGTGCCGCGTGATCCGGACATCCGGGCAAGCAGCGAGGTGAGGTTCAGGGTGTTGCCTGCCACGTTCGCGAGGGCGTGGGCCGCACCCAACCTGCGCACGGGGAGCTCCCGGATCCGCCCGTAGTCGGCGAACCCGGAGAGGATGGACGGCACAGCCGTCGCCAGCGAGGCTGCCGAGAGGATGCCGGCGGAGGTGTTTCCCTCCTCGCCCGCCAGGAGGTCCACGATGAGCGCGCTTATGGCAGTCCCGATCGGGAGGTGGACGGACGCGGGGTGCAGGTGTGTGCCGAGTGCCTCTCCGGTAAGGAGACGGCGCGTCTCCTCATCTGCGGTGAGCTTGGAGGCGGTGGCGGTGAGGAAGTCTGCGGGGCCGTCGAGGACCGCCATCGACTCGGTGGACTCGGCAAGGTCGTGCAGGGGGCCGGTACTCATGTCTGGTCCTTTCGTTGAGGTCCCCTCCAGAATCCTCCGGACCCCGGCCGCCCGCCATTCGGGAGGATCAGTAGTCCATCTCCGTGGCGAAGGTGCGGAACTCCTCGGAGTTCGCGTGCATGTCCCAGATCTTCTCCGCGAGCGTGGCCGGGTCTTTGTCCGGGTGCCCCGGCTCGATCGAACCTGGCACGATGATCTGGCGCACCTTGATGTTCTCCGGTGCGAGCTGCTCGTGGAGCATCTGGGCGTAGGCCGTCTCCGCAGCGAAGGCCACAGTGGTTCCCGCGAACTTGGGGCGGGGCTTGTAGGCGGTGCCACCATTCACGAACAACATCGAACCCCGGCCGAGTACCCGCATGCCCTGAAGGACCTGGTGGCAGGCCGCCACCGCTCCGTAGACCGAGAACTCGATCGCCGCGGCGTAGTCCTCCACGGTGGTCTCGAGCACCGGGCGGAGGAATTCCTTCTGGGGGAGGGGGGAGTACTGGAGCACCTCGATGGGGCCGAGGTCCTGGACGGCCTGGTCCAGCGCGGCCGAGACCGTGCGGTGGTCCCGCACATTGGCCGCATAGCTGCGGACCTGGCGGCCCGTCTCCTCCGCGAGGGCCTGGGCGAGGGCATCCACGCGCTCCTGGTTGCGGGAGATGAGGGCGAGGTCGAATCCCTCGGCGGCGAAGCGGCGCGCGCACGCGACTCCGAGCTGGCGGCCTGCTCCAACGATGGCGTACACGGTCATGGGTGCTCCTCTGCATCGGTCCTGCCCTTACCGTATCGGGGCACGGGTCGCGTCTGGAGCCTCTCGCGGGTGTCCTCGACTTCGACGGCGTTTCCAGTCCGGGCGAGCCTCCTCCCGCGTCATGTGTATCATTGGTGTATGGCACGCACCAACATCGAGATCGATGACGAACTCATCGCCGAGGCGATGCGGCGATTCCAGTTGCCCACCAAGCGCGCGGCAGTTGACTTCGCGCTGCGCCGCCTGGTCGGACCGGTGATGTCCCGCGAGGAGATGCTCGCCATGGAGGGGAGTGGCTGGGACGGCGATCTGGACGAACTCCGGGCTGACGGGGTCGCGTCGCTGTGACGGCCCTGGTCGACACGTCCGTGTGGATCGAGTTCCTGCGGGGGACTCCGACGACCGCCACGGAGTATGTGCGGCGCGAGATCGGCCGGGGAGTCGCCACCACCGAACCAGTTCTGATGGAACTCCTCGCGGGGGCCCGCGCTGGCAGGCAGGCAGCGGAGATCGAACGTCTCCTTCTCGGCCAGGAGTGGCTTGGGATCGAGCCAGGTCTGGACTACCGGGGCGCGACGGACGTCTTCCACGCGGCGCGGGCCGCAGGGCACCCGCCACGTTCGCTACAGCATTGCCTCATCGCCGCCATCGGGCTTCGGAATGGGGTTCCCGTGGCCCACCGGGACGCTGACTACGAGCAGATCGCGGCTGCCACCGGGCTGGCGACGATTGACCTGCGGTGACCAGTCGAAACCCCCGACGAGACTGGGGGGCACGCGCGTGCCGCCAGCGGGGACAGTGGTGCGGCCTTGCGAGATATTCGGGTGACCAGCGAGTGCGGCTGCGGCATCCTTGGTCGCATGCTTCTGCTGATCTTTGGTCCGCCGGCTGTGGGCAAGATGACGGTCGGTCGCGCAGTGGCGGCCTCGAGCGATTTCCGGTTGTTCCACAACCACGCCATGATCGAGCCGCTGATCGAGGTCTTCGACTTCGGCACTCCACAGTTCACCACGCTTCTACGGGAGTTCCGCCACCGCGTCCTGGAGGAGGCGGCCGCCGCCGACGTCGACCTCGTGTTCACGCTCGTCTGGGCGCTCGACCTTCGATCAGACCGGGACGAGATCGCGTCCTTCCTTCAGCAATTCCAGGGGGACGTCGCATTCGTTGAGCTGAGGGCCGACCTATCCACGCGCCTCGAGCGGAACAGGACCGAGCAACGGCTGTTGCACAAGCCCTCGAAGAGGGATGTGGAGTGGTCCGATGGCAATGTTCGCGATTGGGAACAGCGATACGCGATGACATCCGAGGGCGGCACCCATGACGCGGGAGAGCTCCTTGCCGCGCATCCACATCTCGTCCTCGACACCGTGGGACGCGCAGTAGAAGAACTAGCTGACGAGATCCTCGCGTGGGTGGAGGTCCT
>CAZTOM010000226.1:0-4088 GCA_964615555.1 uncultured Actinomycetaceae bacterium | reverse complement strand
GCCTCACCCTCGCCGGGCAGGGCCACGGCATCGGGGGTCGCCTCGGCCACGTCCTGAGTGGAGGAGGCCTCGGCGGGATCCGGCACCACCGGGTCGGCGCCCTCGTCGTCGGCGCCCACAGGCTGCGCGGAGGAGTCCCCGAGCTCGGCCAGGAACTTCTCCGCATCGAGGGCGGAGGCGCAGCCGGTGCCGGCGGCGGTGATGGCCTGGCGGTAGGTGTGGTCCACCACGTCGCCGCAGGCGAACACGCCGGGCACGTTGGTGCGCGTGGAGGGGTGGTCCACCAGCACGTAGCCGTCCGCGTCCAGGCCAACCTGGCCGGCCAGCATCTCCGTCCTCGGAATATGGCCGATTGCCACGAACAGTCCGGTGGCGTCCAGCTCGCGGGTCTCCCCGGTGACGGTGTCGCGCAGCAGGAGGCCGGTCATCTTGCCGCCCTCCTCGCCGAGCACCTCGGCCACCTCGGAGTTCCAGGCGAACTCGATCTTGGGATCGGCCATGGCGCGCTCCGCCATGATCCGGGAGGCGCGCAGCTCATCCCGGCGGTGGATCACGGTCACCTTCGAGCCGAAGCGGGAGAGGAACGTGGCCTCCTCCATCGCGGAGTCGCCGCCGCCCACCACGGCGATGTGCTGATCGCGGAAGAAGAACCCGTCGCAGGTGGCGCAGTAGGAGACGCCGCGGCCGGAGTACTGCTCCTCGGAGCTGAGGCCGAGCTTCCGGTACTCCGAGCCGAGCGCGAGGATGACGGCCTTCGCCTCGAAGGTCTCGTCGTCATCGGTGGTGACGGTCTTGGTGTCCCCCTCCAGCTGGACGGAGACCACGTCCTCGTAGCGCACCTCCGCGCCGAACTTCTCGGCCTGCTCCTGCATCTTGGCCATGAGGTCCGGGCCCAGGACGCCCTCGGGGAACCCGGGGAAGTTCTCCACATCCGTGGTGTTCATGAGGGCACCCCCAGCGGTGATCGAACCGGCGAACACCACGGGCTTGAGCCCCGCTCGCGCCGTGTAGATCGCGGCGGTGTAGCCCGCCGGACCGGAGCCGATGATGATCACGTCGTGGGTTGTCATGCCACCCTCTCGTAGAGCCGAACCTGTCTATGCGGTGGAACACCGCCCGTGAGCACCCTATTCCAGCGCGCCCCGGCGCGGACAGCGAAGCGGGCTACCGCGGACCCCCAAAAGGGGCCCCCGCCGCCTCAGCGGACCTCGACCTCGGTCATCTCCACGCGGTTCTTCCCATCCGAGTCCGCCACGGGCAGGGAGGTGAACCAGAGCACCACGTTCGTCATCTCCACCGGCTCCGGGAAGGTGATCACGGTCTCCCGGCCCATGTCCGCCTCGCCGAGCACCAGCCGGTCCTCGGAGAGCACCACACCCGGATCGCCGAGCACCTGCACGTGCCCGCCCTCACCGTTGAGGTGGATGACCACCTCGTGCACGAGTGCCGGTTCGGTGAGCTGGATGTCCAGCCCGATCCCGGACTTCATCCCGTACGTGGGGCTCACGTACGAACGCGAACGCCACCACGTGTTCGGGTCGCCGTCCCACGCTCGGTAGGTGAGGTCCGGGTTCTCCTGGCCGTCGCCGTCGGGCGGCGGATCGAGCACCCCGATGTTCGCGATCGTGGGCGTGGCCGTGACCGCGGGCGCCTCCTCCTGGGGCTCCTCCTCGGGTTCCTCCACGATGGGCGGCGGGGGCGGCGGCTTCTCCACGCCGGTGATGATCGGCCCGCCGGCGGCGCGCGTCACGGGCATCTCCACGTTCGCGAGAGTCCGGAAGGAGAAGATCATCGCGATCGCGAGGATCAGCGCGATGAACACCAGCACGAACGGCCCCGGATCGAGCCTGCGCTGCGAGAGCGGCTGCGCCAGGTTCTCCGGGTCACGGATCTCGCCGGGCACGCGCACGTCGTGCCGTTGCGCGAAGTCGTCGATCCGTTGCGTCACCCGTGCCCCGAACCCCGTCCCCGACGACGGCGGCACCACCCTGGCACCAGCACTCACCCCGGCCGTCTGGCTGGGGTCTCCCGGCGACGGCGGCACCACCCCTGCTCCGGCGGCTCCTCCTGCGGGGTCGGCCGGGTAGGGGGGATAGGCACCGGGCATGGTGGCATCCGGCGAGTAGGTGGCTGTCTCGGGGTTGAGGTCTTCGGGCCCCGGGTAGGCCGGGTAGCCGCCCGAGGGGAAGTCATCCACAGCGCCCAGCGCACCTGCTGCAGCAGCACCGGCACCGGCGATGCCCGCACCAGCGGCACCCACCGCCCCCGCGGCAGGGGCCCCGGCCGCACCGAAGGCGCCCGCGCCCGCCGCGCCGGCAGCCTCGGCCATCTCAGCGGCGGCCGCAGAGCCGGCAGCGAGACGCGGCGAGGGAGGCACGATCGCCGCGCCCGCCGCAATGCCGGAGTCGGTGAGCTCGTCCCGGAGCTCCGGGCCCTGTGGGCCGGGGGCTCCCGGGTAGCCCTCGGGGGCGTATCCCTCGGGGTAGGAGCCCGGATCGACTGCGCCAGGGTAGCCGGCTGGGCCACCACCGGGATACGCGGAGCCAGTGCCCGGATACTCGGCACCGGTGCCATCGCCCGGGTACTTGCCCTCTGGGGCGGGCTCGGGCTCAGGCTTGGGGGCGATGCCATCGGCACCGGGGACCAGCACCCGCCACGAGGGCAGCACGGTGGCGGCGTGGGTGCCGGCACTCAGTTCGTGGGCCTCGGCCGGCTCGGCAGCCAGGAGGGTATCGAAGTCCTCCGGGGCCTCATCCGTCTCGAGGTCATCGTGGTGGAGGGTCCAGGTGGACGGGTCCAGCACCCGCTTCGGCGGCGGTGGCGGAGCGCCCGGATCGGACGAGGGGCCCTCCTCACCAGCGCTCGCAGTTTCGCCCTCGTCAGCGCTCGCAGTCCCCGCCGCTCCGAGGGCGCCGGCTCCGGCTGCACCGAGCGCGCCCGCACCGGCCGCACCTGCGGCCCCGAGCGCCCCGGCACCGGCACCAGCCACGCCCGCGCCGGCAGTACCAGTACCGGCTGCGCCCGAGGCGCCCACGCCAGCACCCGCGGCTCCCACGCCCGTGCCCGATTCCGGGCCGTAGGGGGAGGAGCCACCCGGCTCGGAGGCCGAACCCGCCGAGTGCGGCACGTCCGCCGAGACCGCAGCGGCGGCACCACCGCGGCCGCGCGAACGGCGCGTCTGCTGGGGCTCCTCCGGCGGCAGCTCGATCTTCCCCCACGGTGCGAGGGCACGCATGATCGCGCCCGCATTCGGGGCGCCCACGATCTCTGGGGGCGGGGCCTGCCCGGTCAGCTCGCGGTAGAGCTCCTCGAGGGCCTCGGCGTCCGCGCGGGAGCGCTTGAGGGAGGCCTCCACGGGATCGTCGGAGTCGAGGTGGGTGCCAGCCGCAACGGCAAGGTAGGCCAGTCCGGTGACTGACACGGCGCCGTCGGAAATGGTGATGGCGGAGGGGTGGAGGGCGCCGTGCTGGACCCCGCGGCGACGGGCAGCCTCGAGCGCGGCGGCAGTTTCGCCCACCACCGCACGGGCGATGGCGGCGTCGAGGGGGGTGCGCACGGCGTCGAGGGGAGTTCCCGACGGGTCCACGGAGACAACGTAGGCCCAGGTTCCGCTGTCGGCGGCGGGAGTCTGGCCGATGTCCACGAGGCGCGCGAAACGGGTGTCCTCCACGAGGGAGGCGCGGCGGGCGGAGTCGAGGATCGCGGCACCCACGGCGCCCTCGCCGGAGCGGGAGGCGGCCACCACGGTGACGGGGCGGTCGAGCACGGAATCGCGGCCCTCCCAGACCTCCGCGCCGGTCTCGAACGTCTCGGTGCGGCGGAGGAGCCGGAAGCGGCCCATGAGCGAGGCGCCCGTGCCGGAATCGTGCACGCCCATGTCCTTTCGGTCATCCGTGAGGTACTCCATGGGAATCGGGATATTCCCTGTGTCACCCATATTAGGTGGGGGCGGCGGGGGCGGCGCAGCCGGAGGCAACGTGATAGGCGACACCGGGAGGAACGACGGCGGCGCGTCGGCGGCGTGGGGGGCGGGGGACTCGGCGGCGGGCGAGCCGGGGGCGGGAGTGCCTGCCGGGGAGGCCGGGCTG
>CAZTOM010000225.1:0-4101 GCA_964615555.1 uncultured Actinomycetaceae bacterium | reverse complement strand
CCCGGGGACACGAGGTCCGCGGGGGCACCCTCGGCGAGGATGCGGCCGTGGTGGATGACCACCAGGTGGTCGGCGATGGCGGCCACCTCACCCAGGAGGTGGGAGGAGAGGAGGACGGTGCCGCCGGCGGCAGCGAAATCGTCCAGCAGGCCCCGCATCCAGTGGATGCCCACCGGATCGAGCCCGTTGGCGGGCTCGTCCAGCACCAGGTAGCGCGGCTCCCCCATGAGCGCCACACCGATCCCGAGGCGCTGGCGCATCCCGAGCGAGTACTGGCCCACCCGCTTGCGCCCCGCGCCCGCGAGGCCCACGCGCTCCAGCACCTCATCGGCGCGCGTGAGCGGCTGCCGGGTGAGGAGGGCCGCGCTGCGCAGCACCTCGATCCCGGCCATCCCCGCCGGCTGTGCGGAGGCGTCCAGCATGACGCCCACCTCCCGGCCGGGGACGGGAAGGTCCACGAACCTCCGCCCGCCGATGAGGGCCCCTCCCGCATCGATCGAGGCGAGCCCGGTGAGCATCCTCAGCGTGCGATTCGACCTTTGGCCGATGCCCGCCCCTCCCCCGCCACCGTAAGGTCGAAGGCATGGAATCGAGGCGTTGGCACACCTGGGCATACCTGGCGGTGGTGGCGCTGAACGCCGTCAGCTACGAGTGGATCCCCGCAGGCGCCTCCGGCTTCCACCTCACCTGGAACCACCTGGCCGTGGCCCTCGGGACCGTGATCGCCGTGTGGGGCGTGCTCAAGCGCCGCGAGCACCCGTGGCTGCTCCTCGCCGGCGGGATCGCCGCCGCGCTGGGGGGCGCCGCGTCCGTCCTCGCGATCGCGGTGTTCTCCGGCGTCCTCCGCGAGGACGACCGGCTGAACCGCTACGGCCGGGTCCTCCTGGCGGCCCTCGCGGCGCTCGTGGGCCCGCTGACCGGGACCATCACCACCATGGACGGGGTGCCGATCCCCTCCGGGGAGGCGGACATCCCCGCGCTGCTGCTGGCCCGCGCGCTCGGCGTGATCGTGTTCGTGCTGGTGCCCACCCTGGCCGGATCCGCCCTCGCCGCCCGCCGCGCCCAGCTGTACAGCCTGCGCGAGCGCGCCGAGGCCGCGGAGGCCGAACGCGAGGCCCGCGCGCAGGCCGCCGTCCTGGAGGAGCGCACCCGGATCGCCGGGGAGATGCACGACTCCCTCGGCCACCGCCTCGTCCTCATCACCACCCAGGCCGGCGGGCTCGAGGTGGGCGCCGCCCGCGGCCCGGAGTTCGTGGAGGAGCACGCCCGCATCATCGGGGAGACGGCCCGCGCCGCCCTCGCCGAGCTGCGCGCCACCGTCACCACCCTCACCACGGGCGAACCCACCCGCACGCCCGCCCCCGGCGCCGCCCAGATCGGGGCCCTCGTGGAGCGCGCCCGCACCTCGGGCGCACAGGTGAGCTCCGCCGTCGTGGTCCCGGAGAACCTACCGCCGCGGGTGGACGCGGCCCTCTACCGGATCGCCCAGGAGGGCCTCACGAACGCGCTGAAGCACGCACCCGGCCGCCCCGTCACGCTCGCGCTCTCCACCGCCGACGACGCCGCCCACCTCACCATCTCCAACCCGCTCGCCGGCGGCGCACCCACCCGCGGGGAGGGGACGGGCCTCACGCGGCTGACGGAGCGGGTGGCCGGGCTCGGGGGCAGGCTGAGGGCCGGCGACGACGGCGCCACCTTCACGCTCGCGGCGCACCTTCCGCTGGACCCGGCCCGGGAGCGGGACGGCGCAGCGGAGACGGACGACGCTGCGGAGGGGGCCGCACTGGAGTCGGCCGCCCCGCGGGATGCCGGCGCGTAGGCTGGCGAGCATGATCCGGGTGCTGATTGTGGACGACGACCCGCTGGTGCGCGCGGGACTCACCATGATCCTGGAGGCTGCCGAGGACCTCGAGGTGGTGGGCGAGGCCGGCGACGGGCGCGAGGCGATCGCGAGGGTGCGCGAGCACCGCCCGGACGTGCTGGTGCTGACCACATTCCACCTGGACGAGTACGTGTTCGGGGCCCTCGACGCCGGGGCGAGCGGGTTCGCACTGAAGGACCTGCGGCCCCGCGAGCTGATCGAGGCGGTGCGGGTGGTCCACCGCGGTGACGCGCTGCTCTCCCCCGCAGACACGCGCGCCCTCATCGACCGCTACGCGAGGCCCGAGGAGGCCAGCCGCGGGCGGCGGGCGGCGGAGGCGATGGCGGCCCTCTCGCCGCGCGAGCGCGAGGTGGTGGAGGCCGTCTCGCGGGGGCTCACCAACACGGAGATCGCGGCGGAGCTGTTCTGCTCGGAGGCCACGATCAAGGCGCACCTGACGCATATCTTCGTGAAGCTCGGGATCGACAACCGGGTGCGGGTGGCGATCCTGGCGCACGACGCGCGGGAGTGAGGCGCGGGGTGGGGCGCGGCGCGGGGGTGATCAGGCCCCGTGGGGCTCGAGGGCCGCGGAGAGGACCGAGCTCCGCCAGGCCTGGAGGGCCTCCAGCGCCCTGCGGGCGGAGGGAAGGTCCTGGTCGAACAGGGCGGCGACCATGGTCTGCATCTGCGAGCGCATCTCGCCGGGCAGCCCCGGCTCGGCCAGTCCGGCCTGCGCGCTCCCCATGAGGAGTTCGAAGGTGGTCTGCCGGTGGATGCGCGAGAGGCGCGGCGAGCCGGCGGCCCGCACCACCACGTCGAGGAAGTGGTGGAGGCTGAGCTTGGCGCCGTCCCGCACCTCGCGCAGGTCCGGGCCGAGCTCGGCGATCCTCGTGACCGCCTGGGCCTCCACGAACTCGAGGAGGGGGAGGATCTCGGCGATGTCCGCCACATCCACCGTGGGGACGGAAAAGGCCGCGTAGGGGTGGCGCTCCAGGAGCCCGTCGCTGCTGAGGCGATCTTCGGCATGAGGCGGCCGAGCCCGAAGACCAGGCCAAGCTTGAGGAGGAGCACCACGAGTCTGGGGCCCACGGCCTATCCCTCCGTGCGGTACGGGTTGGGGCCGTCCTCCGGCCCGGGGGGGTTGCCCGGCCCCGGGCGGTGGCCCGGCCCCGGGGGGTGGCCCGGAAGGGAGCGCAGCAGTGGGGTGACGTCGTAGGCGCGGGGGTTCACGGTGAACTTGGTCCCGTGCTCCGTCCACACCGTGAGGGTGGGCGAGTTCGCGTTCCCACCCCAGGCGTACCGGACGATGTCCCGGTACCAGACCTCGCGCACGCGCCGGAGGAAGTCGCGGAAGACCAGGTGGTCCTCGCGCACCACCAGGTACCAGTTCGCGTAGGTGAGGATCAGGAACACCCCCACGAGCAGCATGAGACCCGGGATGACCTTCATCATCGGATCCGGATCATCGGTGGTGAAGGCCGCCACGAGGACCACCCCCATGAGCACCACCACGAAAATCCCGATCCCGAGCATGAACCGCGGCATCCGCAGGCGCTCCGGGTGCGCCCGGGCGTGGTGGGGCCGGCGCCGGATCCGCCCGGAGACCCGGCCCACCAGGTACAACAACCCCCCGATGGCCAGGGATCCGAGGACCCCGATCACCACCCGCAGGAGGATGTCCTCCACTACGCGGGGACCACGTTCACGAGCCTCGGCGCGCGCACGATCACCGTGCGCACCCCCCGGCCGTCCAGCGCGCGGACCACGCCGGGTGCGGCGAGTGCCAGCTCGCGCAGCTCGTCCTCCCCGATCCCGGCGGGGACCTCGAGGCGGTCGCGAACCTTGCCCTGGACCTGAACCACGCAGGTGACGGTGTCCTCCACCAGCAGCGAGGCATCCCCCACCACCGGCCACGGCTCCCACGCGAGGGATCCGGTGTGCCCGAGCCGGGCCCACAGCTCCTCCGCCAGGTGGGGGGCCACCGGGGAGACCATCAGGACGAGCGCCTCGGCCACCTCGCGCGGCACCCCGTCCAGGCCCGTCAGGTGGTTGTTCAGCGTGATCAGCTTCGCGATCGCGGTGTTGGGCCGCATCGCGGCCATCTCCTCGGTGACCTCCGCGATGGTGCGCGCCAGCAGGCGCGCCGTGGCCTGATCGGGGGTGGCGTCCACCACCGTGACCTCGCCGGTCTCCTCGTCCACCACGTTGCGCCACAGGCGCTGCAGGAAGCGCTGGGAGCC
>CAZTOM010000224.1:0-4150 GCA_964615555.1 uncultured Actinomycetaceae bacterium | reverse complement strand
GACGCAACCTTCGAGGACGAGGTCCTCAACTCCGAACTCCCCGTGCTCGTGGACTTCTGGGCCGAGTGGTGCCCGCCGTGCAAGATGATGAGCCCGATCGTGGACGAGCTGGGTGAGGAGATGTCCGATCGCCTGAAGGTGGTCAAGCTGGACACGGACTCCAACCCGCAGACCTCCATGAAGTACGGGATCGTCTCGATCCCCACGTTCAACATCTACAAGGGTGGCGAGCTCGCGGCCTCGATCGTGGGTGGGCGTCCCAAGAAGAAGTTCGTGCAGGAGATCGAGAAGGCCCTCGCCTAGGGCGGTTCCGCGTCCGCCGAGAATGCTGACCGGCGCCACCCGGGACGCTGCGGGGCGCCCGGCCCGCTACATCCTGCTCCTGCGGAACACGCCGCGCAGTTCTCCACAGGGACGAGAATTCGGTGGGATCCTTCCACCAGGGTCGCTAGCCTAAAATGCACGATCCGAGGAGGGAACCGTGGCCTATATCGCTCCGCTTGCTGCGGTACTGAGCGGCGCCTCCGAGGGGCAGTTGCGCTACTGGAGGCAGTCCCACGGTGACGTACCTCCGCTTCTCACTCCAGAACACGGAACACGGCCGCGAGCGCTCTACTCCTACCGCGATGTGCTGGTCGCGCGGATGTTTGCGTACCTCCGAGCCGAGGTCTCGCTCCAGATGATCCGCAAGGCCGTCACGTGAGCGCTCCTGATCAGAGAATCGCGCGGATCCGGGCCCTGAGCCCCCGAGCGAGACGTTTCGAGATCACGAGCCCAGCCACGCACCCGCCGAGCCGCTACTGGCCCTAGACGCTCGCGGCCGCGGACCCTCTCCACTCCGAAACGGTGTTGGTGGCAGACTTGGACCACGGCGTCTGCCGTTCAGGCGGCCGCACGGGTCCGCCCGTCGCTCCGCTCCACCCAGCGGCGGGCTGCCCCAGAGCAGCACCAAGGAGAACGCACACGTGAGCACCACCCCCAAGCGCCAGAACCAACGCGGCACCAGGCTCGATCCGTGGCTGGACCACTACGCCGACCGCGCCAACGGGATGCGTGCCTCCGAGGTGCGTTCGCTCTTCGCCGTGGCCTCCCGCCCGGAGGTGGTCTCACTCGCCGGCGGGATGCCGAACATCGACTCCCTCCCGCTCGACTTCCTCGCGGACCTCTCCGCCCGCATCATGCGGGACAACGGCCCGAAGGCCCTCCAGTACGGCTCCGGCCAGGGCGAGATCTTCATGCGTGAGCAGATCGTGGAGGTCATGCGCTATGACGGGATCCGCGCCCACCCCGATGACGTGGTGATCACCACCGGCTCGCAGCAGGCCCTGGACCTGGTCACGGAGATCTTCATCAACCCGGGGGACATCATCGTGGCAGAGGCCCCGAGCTACGTGGGCGCCCTGGGGGTCTTCCGCGCCTACGAAGCCGAGGTGGTCCACGTCCCCCTGGACGATGACGGCCTCATTCCGGAGGAGCTGGACCGCACCCTCACCGAGCTCCGCGCCCAGAACAGGCCGGTCAAGTTCCTCTACACGGTCCCGAACTACCACAACCCCGCCGGCGTCACCCTCTCCGAGGAGCGCCGTCCGCAGATCGTGGAGATCTGCCAGCGCCACAGCGTGCTCATCCTGGAGGACAACCCCTACGGCCTCCTCGGCTTCGACCAGGACCCGCTGCCCGCCCTCAAGTCCTACGATCCGGACCAGACCATCTACCTGGGCTCGTTCTCCAAGATGTTCGGCCCGGGCTACCGGATCGGCTGGGCGGCCGCCCCCCACGCGGTCCGCGAGAAGCTGACCCTCGCCCAGGAGTCGGCTGTGCTGTGCCCCTCCATGTGGGGCCAGATGGTGATGACCGAGTACCTCACCACATTCGACTGGTACACCCAGGTCAAGGCGTTCCGCGGCGAGTACCGCGCCCGCGGCGAGGCCATGCTCGAGGCCCTGGCCGAATACCTCCCCGAGTGCCAGTGGACCACCCCCAACGGCGGCTTCTACACGTGGGTCACCCTCCCGCCCGGCGTGGACGCGAAGGCCATGCTGCCGCGCGCCGTCACCAACCTCGTGGCCTACGTCTCCGGCACCGCCTTCTACTACGACGGCCGCGGCGGCGACCACATGCGCCTCTCCTTCTGCTACCCCCCGCCCGAGCGCATCAAGGAGGGGGTGCGCCGCCTCGCGCGCACCGTCCACGCGGAGATGGAGCTCGTGGAGATGCTCGGCACCAACCGCACCGACCGCCCGCTCGGCACCGTCCAGGCCCCCGCCCCCGATCAGGTCTAAGGAGTCCCCATGGTCAACGACGACGTCACCTCCTTCCCCCAGGACCCCACCACCCCCGAGGGTCAGGTCCCGTCCGTCTCCCCCGACGGCGGAGCTTCCGCTGGTCCGGACGGCACCGGCATCCGTGAGGTGCGGCAGGCGGACGGAACCACGCGCGTGGAGTGGGATGACCCGTTCGCCAAGGGCCGGGCCGAGGCGCTCGGCCAGGAGGACCACGCCGGCGTGTGGGACTCCGCGTTCGCGGCCGCGTCGAAGACGAGCGGGGACGAAACCGCTGGCGAGTCCGATGAGGCGAGTGACGCCGTCGCCCCGCAGTCCGCAGGGGACCACGCGGTGAAGGTGGCGATCGTGGCGGGTGGGCTGGGGCACGAGCGGGACATCTCGATCCGCTCCGGGCGCCGGGCGGCGCAGGTGCTGCGCGACCAGGGCGTTGAGGTGCAGGTGTGGGACCTGGACCAGAGCCTGACGGGCAAGCTGGAGGAGTGGCAGCCGGACGTGGTCTGGCCGTTGGTGCACGGCGCGCACGGCGAGGACGGATCACTGCAGGACCTGATTGCGCTCCTGGGATTCCCGTGCGTGGGAGCCGACGGCCCCGGGGCGCGGCTGGCCAGCCACAAGCCCACCGCGAAGGCCCTGATCGCGAGCAGCGGGCTGCCCACCCCGAACTGGATCACGCTGACCCAGGCGCTGTTCCGCCAGATCGGCTCGCAGAACATCCTGGATGCCGTGGTGGAGGGGATCGGGCTGCCCGTGGTGGTCAAGCCCGCCGACGGCGGCAGTGCGCTCGGCCTCACGATCGTCCGCGACGCCGCCGAACTTCCGGCCGCGATGGTCTCCGCGTTCGCCTACGCGCAGGAAGCCCTAGTGGAGCACTTCGTGGAGGGCACGGAGGTCTCCGCCTCCGTGGTGGCGCTGGACGGCCCCGGCTCCGCCCGCACCCTGGACCTGGTGGAGGTGGACTCCGAGGGCGGCTACGACTTCGATGCCCGCTACAACCCGGGCCGCGCGGAGTTCTTCGTGCCCGCACGCCTCGAGGACGAGGTGACGGAGAAGGTCCGCCACATGGCCGCTGAGATCCACTCGGTGTTCGGGCTGGGCGAGCTCTCGCGCGTGGACTTCATCGTGGACTCCGAGGGCACCCCGTGGGTGGTGGACATCAACGTGGCCCCCGGCATGACCGAGACCTCGCTGTTCCCGCAGGCTGCCGCGTCCGCCGGACCGGAGCTCTACTCCGCCATCATCCGCGCCGCGATCGCGGACGTGGTGGAGGGCGAGGAAGACCAGCCGGACGTGACGGATGGTGCGCCGGGCCAGGCGAACGATGAGGACGGGGCGGGGGCGCTGGACGTGACGGAGGGCGCGCAGGGCCCGGCGGACGAGGGGGACGGGGCGGGGACGCCGTCGTCGGAGATCAGGGCCTTAGCGGGACTGGGTGAGGGGGAGACGGACCTGCCCCAGTGCCCGGCGTGCGGGGCGCGGCGGACGCACCACCTGGTGTTCGGGCTCGGGGAGGCGCCGGGGAAGCCGAACACGATCTACGGGGGGACGCCGATGCCGGAGTCGGGGCCGTGGCCGAACCTGCAGTGCGTGGTGTGCGGGAAACGGTGGCACGACGAGTCGGTGGAGGCGGACTGACATGCCCACCGGACTGCCCCCGTGCCCCGTCTGCGGCTGCGACGAGACCCGCATGCTGTTCTGGGGCATGCCCAGCCCGGAGCTGGCCGAGCGCGCAGAGCGGGAGCCGATCGAGTTCGGTGGGTGCGTGCTCCCCGGGGAGCGGCCGCTCCCGAGCCTGATGTGTCCCGCGTGCAACCACGAATGGCACTCCCCAGACGAGGGCGCCCGCGACATCTCGTGAGGGTGCGCGG
>CAZTOM010000223.1:0-4206 GCA_964615555.1 uncultured Actinomycetaceae bacterium | reverse complement strand
CTGCTCGCCACGCCCGCTCGGCGCACCACGTGGTTCCTGCCGCTACCCGCGCTCGCGCTGCTCGCCCCCCTCCTGGTGGAGGTGGCCCAGACCGGGGAGTGGGAGCTGCTCGCCTCCGGCCCCGGCGTCCCGTTCGGCTACGAGCCCGCCGCGCCGCTGGCCACCCTCCTCGGCTTCCCCGCCGCCGCCGGAACGGGCGGCCTGCCCGAGTGGTTCACGTGGCTCACCTGGGCGCCCACGGGCTTTGCGATCCTCATCGCCCTGCTCGCGCTCCTGCGCCGCACCTTCCGCGCCTGGACCGTGCGCGCCGGCTGGGCCGTGGCCGTGGTGGGGCTCGCCCTCGCGCTCGCCGCCCCGCACGTGGCCGTGGCCGCGGACCCCTCCGGCGCCCTCGTACGCGCCTGGCCGGGGGCCGGCACCTCGCTCGCGCTCCTGGGCGTGCTCATGGCCGCCCTCGCCGGTGCCGACGCCATCCCCCACGTCCTCACCCGCCACCAGTTCGGCTGGCGCCACCTCGCCGCCGGCGCCCTCACCGCGCTCGCGGCCGCCAGCGCCCTGCTGGCCGCCGGCACGTGGGTTCTCTCCGCCCGCGCCGAGATCCCCGAGCTCCGCGCCCTCCAGCCCGCAGAGGGGGAACGCACCCCGGCCGTGGCCGCCCAACTGGCCGAGTCCGGCGAGCGCGCCCGCACCCTCGCCCTCACCGCCGGCGTGGACGGCACCATCACCGCCGCCCTGTGGCGCGGGGATGGCCCGCAACTCCACCACGTCCACTCCGTCCAGGGCGCACGCGCCGTGGCGGACCCGCTCGGCTTCGTGCCCGCCGAATCCGCAGGCGGGGTTACCGCTGGCGGGGCCAGTGCGGACGTGGCCACTGCGGACGGGGCGAGAACGGACGCCGCCACCTTGGACGCGACCACAACGGACGCCGCCACCTCGGAGCTCGGCGCCCTCGTGGCCGAGCTCTCCATGGGCGTGGTGCGCGGCGCCGGCGAACGCCTGGCCGCCCACGGCGTGGGCGTGGTCCTGGTCCCGGACGCGGTGGAGCCCGGCGGCGAACTGGGCCGCGTGGACCTGGTCTCCGCGCTGGATGCCACCGCCGGCCTGGCCCGCGTGGGCGAGACCGATTCCGGCACCGTGTGGCGCGTCTCCTCCGACGGCCGCGAGGGCGCCGCCTCCTCCCTCCACCGCGTTACCGTCCGCGAGCCCGACGGCACCCTCGTGGCCAACATCCCCTCCGGCCGCGTGGCCGCCACCGGCGAGGTCCCGCGCGGCGGCCCCCAACGCCTGTTCGTCCTCACCGAGCGCGCGGACCCCGCCTGGACCCTCACCGTGGACGGCTCGCGCGCCCCCGCCGCACTCCACGGCTGGCAGCAGGCCTTCCTCCTCCCCGACGACGGCGGCACCGCCTCGCTCTCCTACTCACCTCCCGGCCGGCTCGCCTGGCTGATCGGCCAGGGAATGGTGCTGGGGACCACCGCGATCCTCGCCATCCCCGTACGCCGCCGCCAGGAGGTGGAGTGATGTCCCGGATGAACGCGTTCGGTGCGGCCCTGACCGCGCTGCTCCTGGTGGGCGGTGGCGCCGCCGCCGTGGTGGCGGCCGAGAACGTGCAGCCCCCCGCCACCGAGGCGGCGGACCCGGTCCGCGTGCATCCGGTCCCTGCCGGGCTCACCCGCCTCGCCTGCGCCCCGGCCCCCGTGATCGCGGAGGGCGCCGTGGCCTACGACGACGACTTCAACCCCATCCCCGTCACCTCCACCGCCTCGCTGGGCACCGTGAGCGTGCCGCGGGACGCGGAGGTGGCGGAGGGAGCTGATGCCGAGGGCGCTGCCGGGAGCGCGGAGGCGGCGGCAGCCGAGCTGGTGGCAGGCGGGGAGGCAACGCCCCTCGAGGGCGAGAGTGCGCGTGTGGCGGGCGCGGTGCGCGGCGCGGAGGCGCCGGAGGGCACGGATGCGGGCACCGCCGGCGGCGTGGGCGTGGCCGTGGTGGCCGAGCCCGTGGACGGCGTGGCCCCACTCGTGGCAGCGGGCGGAATCTGGCGCTCGGACACCGGGGACCTGCGCTCCCTCACGGCCCTGCCGTGCGCCCCGGCGGGGTCCGAGCAGTGGCTGGTGGGCGGCTCCACCACGGTGGGATCCTCCGCCCTGCTCACCCTCGCGAATCCCGGTGACACCCCGATCACCGTGACCGTGACCGGCTGGGGCCAGCTCGGTCCCGTGGACCTGCCCATGCTCACCGGCATGGTGATCGCCCCCCAGGAGAGCGAGGAGTACCTCGTGGAGGCCTCCGACGCCACCCTGGAGCGCCTCGCCCTTCGCGTGCAGGCCACCGGCGGCGTGGTGGGCGCCAGCCTCCTGGACACCCGCCTGGACGGCTTCACGGCGCGCGGCACGGACACGGTGGCCCCCACCGCCGCCCCGGCCCTCGAGCTGGTGATCCCCGCCATGGTGATCGCGGCGCCCCCCGAGGGCGTGGAGGACCCACCCGTCCCGGGCGTGGTCCGCATCCTCAACCCCGGCTCCGAGCCCGCCCTCACGAGCCTCACGCTCCTCACCGCGGACGGGGAGAGCTCGATCCCCGGGGCGGACTCCTTCTGGGTGGACCCCGGTGCCGTCTTCGACATCGCCCTGGACGGCCTGCCGCCCGGCGAGCACGCCGTGGCCGTGAGCGCCGACCAGCCCGTGGTGGCCGCCGCCGAACTCCGCCACACCCTGGCCGACGGTGGCACCGAGAGGGCGTGGGTGAGCGCCATCCCCGCCGCGCAGCGGCTCACGCTCGCCACGCCGGGCCTCAGAACCGAGGCAGACAGCGCGGTCCTCGTGCTCACGAACGGCACGGACGGGGACGCCACCGCCCGGGTGACCCACTACGGGGGCGACGGGCAGGAGATCGCGGCGAGCGACGTCGTCGTACCGGCGCGGGGGACGGCAACCGTGACGGACCTGGAGGGCACGGCGGGCCTGGCAGTGGACGCCACCGCGGGCGTGCACGGGGCGCTGGTGCTGCGTGCCGAGGTGCCGGAGGGGCCGATGGTGGCGGTGCTGGTGGCGGAGCCGGACGCGGCCGCCACCCACGAGGTGCGGGTGCGCGTGGCGGAGGAGTAGGGGCTATCCCTCGGTGGCGGGGCGGGCCTCGTCCGGCAGCATCACCGGGACGCCCCCGCGCACGGGGTAGGCCAGCGGCTCGGCGGGATCACGGGAGACGAGCTCGGGGCCGTCGGGGCCGGTGGCGTCGTCGAGCTCGGAGAGGGTCTCGGGACAGCGCAGGGCGGTGCGCACCCACTCGGGCAGGGCGTCAGTCATCACTCAGTCCACCTTCCAGGACCCGGAACGCGGCGCGCCGCGCGATTGCAGGATCCACCACCTCGTGGGTGACGGGGGCCGCCGAACCGCGGGGCCGTCGGTCCGCCACGCGCGGCTGGGGCCGGTGGCGGGAGGCCTCCCGCACGGCGTCCGCGAGGGCGGAGATGTCATCCTCGCTGGGAGGGGCGGGCTCGAACTGGGTGGCGAGGCGCACCACCTGCCAGCCACGCGGCACGGTCAGGGAGGCGGCGTGGGACTCACACAGATCGTAGGCGTGGGGCTCCGCAGAGGTGGAGAGCGGACCGAGGACCGCGGTGGAGTCCGTGTAGTCATAGGTCAGGGTGGCCACGGCCTGCGCGGTACACGCGCTACGCGAACACTGCCTGGAGATCCTCACAACTGAACAGGCTACCGCGCCGCCTCGCCGAATGGCCCACCGGCTCGCCCTACGATGGGCCTGTGGAACTACCCGAGATCCCAGCCCGGCGCGGGGCGCGGCGCCGTGACCGCCACGGCCGTGGCCTGCGCGGCCCCCTGGTGCCGCCCAGCCTGCCGGCGTGGAGGACCCGCTCCGAGCAGTTCGACCGGATCGTCTCGCGCGCCGCCGCCCGCCTGCTGGCCCACAACCCGGCGCTGCGCGGCACCGAGTTCGCGGTGGAGGAGACCCCGCCCTCCGATCCGAGCCCGTGGGAGGAGCAGACCGTGGCACTCGGGCGGGCCTTCCCCGCCGACCGCTCCACCGGCGTTGCCGCCCGCGTGGTGGTCTACCGGCGGCCCGTGGTGGGCCGCGCAGAGGGCGCCGCGGATACTGCCGAGCTGGTGGGGATGGTGCTGGCCGAACAGGTGGCCGGGCTGCTCGGCCGCAACCCGTGGGATGTGGACCCGGACTACCCGCAGGAGTGAG
>CAZTOM010000222.1:0-4243 GCA_964615555.1 uncultured Actinomycetaceae bacterium | reverse complement strand
CGGCACGTTCGAGGAGCGGGACGGGGTCCACGCCGTCGTTCCATGCGGGCTCGAGAGCTCGGGAGACGAGCTCGGCAGAGGGGCTCGCGTGGCCCGCCCCGTCCCGTCCCACGGCACGGCCACGGCCACCCGCGACCCCAGCCCCACGTCCGGAGGCCCCTCTCCGCCATCCCGCGACCGCAGTCCCGCGCCCTGCGTTCGCTCTCCCCCACGCCTCATCCCAGCCAGCTCCGAGCAGGAGGAGCCGACCGGCGCGCGTGAGCTCCGGTGTTTCCATCGCGGCGCCCACGGTCTGCAGGGCGCGCGGGATGGAGACACCGGAGAGGATCGCTGCGCGCACGAGCGCCAGGACGAGGGCCGGGTCGGTCCCTGCCCGCGGTGCACGCCCGCTCCACCACATCCCGCTCACGCCTCGGCTCCCTTCGCGGCGGCCACGAGCCTGCCCGACCACCGCACCCCCACCACATACAGTGCGATGCCCGCGATCCCGGACACCGTGCCGAGGCCGCCGCCCAGCAGCTGGCTGAGTGGGTCGGCACCGAGGACGGTCCCGAGCAGGACCCCTGCTGCGGGCAGGATCGCCAGCATGCGGGCGCTCGCCACCGGGCCCGCGAGCGCCACGGAACGTGCCGCGGCGTTCTCCTCGGCGTGGGTGAGGGCGAGGGCGCACTCGTCGAGGATGTCGGCGAGTGGGGCACCAAGTTCCGCCGCCAACTTCCACGCGGCTATCGCTCCCGTGGCCACAGGTCCTGGAGGGAGCGCCGCGAGGGCCTCGGGCATGCCATCCTCTCTGGTGCCAGACGGGAGGCCCGCGCGGGCAGCGGCCGTGTCCCACGCCTCCTCGGTGGAGGCACCGGCCCGCAGGCGTGTGGCCACCTCGGTCAGGAGTTCCCCCACGTCCCTGACCCTCCGGCGGCGGAAGCGGGCGGTGAGGCGGGCGAACAACGCGAGGTGGGCTCCGCCGTCGGGAATGGGGAGGGGACGGCGATCGACGGGGACCACGTGGGCGACGCCCCACAGGAGGAGGCCAGCGAGCAGCAGGAGGGTGGTCATGCCCACCGCTCCCGGAACTCCTCCCAGTGGCCGGGCACGGGGACCTCGCGGCCGGCCACCACCTCGAGGACCGGGACCGCGGCGAGGGTGCCGCCGGGGCCGGTGGTGAGGCCGGCGACCTGGGCGACCCGGCGGGTGGGGCCGTCGCGGCGGAGGAGGACGACGGCGTCAAGTGCGACGGAGGCCTGCAGGTGCACGGTCTGGGGGCTCATGCTGGCGAGGGCGCCGAGGGCGACGAGGCGGGCGGGGACGTCGGCGACGGTGTTGGCGTGGAGGGTGAACCACGAGCCGGCGTGGCCGGTGTTGAGCGCGGTGAGGACCTCGCGGATCTCGGGGCCGCGGGCCTCGCCGAGCACGATGCGATCAGGGCGCATGCGGAGGGCCGCGCGCACGAGCGAGTCCATGCCCACCGCACCGGCCGCCTGGACGTTGGCGGCGCGGGCCTGGAGGTGGACCACGTGGGGATGGTCCGGGACAAGTTCGCGGACCTCCTCGATACAGACGAGGCGCTCGGAATGCGGCACGAGGGCGAGGAGCGCGGAGAGGAGGGTGGTCTTGCCCGTGCCGGTGGCGCCCGTGAGGACCGCATTGGCGCGGCGGGCGACCATGCCGCGCAGTACCCCGCCCGTGAGGGGGCCGAGGGCGCCACGGCGTTCGAGTTCCGGGAGGTCGAGGAGGCCCTGGCGGTGTTGGCGTAGGGAGATGGAGGTTCCGTCGGCGGCGAGTGGGGGGAGCATCGCGTGGAGGCGGACGCCGGTGGGGAGGGTGCCGTCCACGATGGGGGCGGCGTCGTCGAGGCGCTGGCCGGCGAGGGCGGCGAGGCGGACGGCGAGCGTGCGGACCTCGCGTTCGGTGCCGAGGTGGATGCCGGTCTCCTCCATTCCCTCGCCCCGATCCAGCCAGACCCCGCCGGCGTGGATCACCACGTCGGTGACGCCGGGGGTATCGAGGAGGTGCTGCAGTTGTTCCCCTGCGCCAAGGAGTCCGGCGGCGGCCTGTTCGCGGGCGGCGAGGGCCGCTCCCACGGAGATGTGGGCCTCGGCGGCGATCGCGGCGGGGAGTGCGATGCCCTCGGCCACGAGGCCCCGGACGCGCTGGAGGCTGTGTGAGGGATGGAGGCTGTGTGAGGGATGGAGGCTGTGTGGGGGCTGGGGGATTTGTGCGCGCCCGGCGTCCTGCGCGCGCCCGGCGCTCCGTGTCCGCTCCGGGCTCATCGGTTCAGCTCGGCCAGCTCGGCGATGCCGCGGGCGGCCCGCATGAGGGCGCCACGCGGCCTGTCCCCCGGCCGCACCCCATGGGCCACAGCGGCGGCGCTACCCCGTTCCGCCCCGAGCGGCACCACCGGGGCGCCGAGCCGCATCGCCACCTCCTCCAGGGGCATCGAGCCACCCGGGCGGACCGCCGGGATGCACTGGCAGGCGGGGTCCATGGACTCGAAGAGCAGCCCCGCCCCGATCACGTCCGCCGGTTCGCCCGTCATGACGGCCACGCAGAGGTCCGGGTTCAGGGTGGCGACGCAGCCCAGGTCCCGTCCCAGGTCCACCACCACGAGTTCGTGGGTGCGGGCGAGGGCGTGGAGGGCGGCGCCGAGGCGTTCTCGCCCGCCGCCGCGGTCGTCCGCTGCGAGGACCCGCACCCGCTCCCACTGGGGCAGGGCGGCGTCGAGGCGGTGGGGCAGGAGGGGGCCCGCGTCCCCGGCGAGGTCCGCCCAGGCGAGCCCTCCCTCGAGGCCGAGGAGTGCGCGCGTCCGGGGCGTGGGATCCACGTCCACGAGCGCGGAGGCCAGCGGAAGCGAGGCACTGTGGCGGGCCAGTGTGGCCGCGAGCGAGGTGGTTCCGATCCCACCTCGGATCCCCACCACTACGGCCACGGTGCCGGGCGGCTCCGAGTCCCCGGCGAGGTGGGCGAGGATCGCGGCGGCGCCGTCCTCCAGGAGCACGGTCCGCACCGGCCACGCCTCCCCGAGCCCGGGCGCCACCTGCGCCTCCGCCTCCCCCACCACCACGCCGAGCGCCCGGCCCGCGTGCACGGCGGGCACCGGAACCGTGGAGATCACGCGCTCGCCGGGCGCCAGGTCGAACGGCCACGCGGCGCAGGAGCGCGTGGGTAGGCCCGCCAGCTCGGCCAGCGCCAAGAGTTCCGCGCTCTCGAACGGGTCAACGAGGACAGCAGGTGCAAACGACATGGGGCCACCCTGCTGCGCCGCGTCCCGGATTGCCCAGCCCTGTGGGGAGACCTGTGGAGAGCGCCGGGGTGGGGCCGCTGTGGAGAAACTCGCTGCAGCTCCGGGCGCCACCCCACCCAGCAACAATCCACAACCTCCCCCTCCCCCCGGGCAGGCCGTGTCGTACTCTGGAGCGCAGACACGAAGGGAGGGGTGATGGCCACCTCGGCGGCGTTCTTCGACCTGGACAAGACCATCCTGGCCACCTCCGCCTCGCTCGCCCTCACCCGGCCCCTGCTCCGCGCGGGCCTCATGCGCACGCGCGATGTCATGCGCGCCGCCCAGTCACAGCTCGCCTACCACCTGCTGGACGCCACCCACGAACGCTCGGAGCGCATCAAGGACGATCTCACCCAGATGGTCTCCGGCTGGTCCGTCGCCGAGTTCGATGCCGTGGTGGCCGCCGCCCTCACCGAGTCCATCCAGCCGGTGGTCTACCGCGAGGCACTGGACGCCATCTCCACGCACCATGCCGCCGGCCATGACGTGGTGATCGTCTCCGCCTCGGCAGAGGCGATCGTCCGCCCGATCATGCGCCTCCTCGACGCCGACGGCATGATCGCCACCCAGCTCGAGATCGAGGACGGCCGCTACACCGGCGGCATCGCCCACTACAACTACGGCCCCGCGAAGCCGCTCGCGATGGAGGCGATGGCCGATCGCCGCGGCTGGGACCTGGAGCGGTGCTGGGCGTACTCGGACTCCATCACGGACGAGCCCCTCCTGCGTTCCGTGGGCCACCCCGTGGCGGTCAACCCGGACCGCGCGCTCCTGCGCATCGCCCGCGATGAGGGCTGGTCCGTGCGCCGCTGGGAGCAGCAGGTGGTCCTCAACCGCACGGGCGAGATCTCGCTCGCCGCCGCCGGGGGCGTGGCCGCCGCCGCGCTCGCCGTGGCCCTCCTTCTCCGACGACGACGGCGCCAGCGCCCGCGTTCCTAATCCCCGCGCGCCACCGGGCTCCGCACC
>CAZTOM010000221.1:0-4244 GCA_964615555.1 uncultured Actinomycetaceae bacterium | reverse complement strand
GCGATCGGAGTACGAGCCCTGCCGAGCTCGTCACCACCCTCCCAGAGCAGGACGGTTAGGGCGCGGGGTTGCGCGAGTCATAGGCGAGGAATCCAGGTTGGGCGCGGGCGAGCGCCAGGACGGCCACCACGCAGGCAACGCCGCCCACCACGGCGGCCACCCACTCCGTACTCGCCGCGGCCAGCGCCCCCATGAGGAACTGGCCGAGCCGCGGCCCGCCGGCCACCACCACGATGAAGATCCCCTGCAGCCGTCCGCGCATGGAATCGTCCGCGGATGCCTGCATGATCGTGTTGCGGAAGACCATCGAGACGGTGTCGAAGGCACCGGCGAAGGCGAGCGCGCCGAACCCGAGCCAGAGCGCCAGGTCCGGCCCCACCATGCGGTACTGCGCCAGGGCCACGACCGCGCCGAAGCCCACCACGGCGAGGCCCCACCCGGCCACCGCGCCCACCACGTAGCGGCCCTGGTAGATGACCCCGGTGAGCCTCCCGGAGAATGTGGCCGCCGCGAGGGCACCCGCCGCGGTGCCGGCGGTCAGGATCCCCACGGCCTCGGGCCCCTTCGAGAGCGCCACCACGGCAACAGCGGGCAGGAGCGCCAGTGGGTTTGCGAGGATCATGGCGCAGAAGTCGGTGAAGAACGTCATCCGGATGTTCGGACGGGTGGCGAGGTAGCGGAAACCCTCCGCCACCGAACGCAGGCCGGGCACCCGCCGTCGGGGGGCAGCGGGACCAGCCGAGACGGCCGGGCCACCGACCCCCGCCTGGCGGCCCGCTGCGGCCAGGCCCTCCTCGCGGTCCCTGCCACCCGCGCCTGCCTTGCGTCCCGCTGCAGCCAGGCCCTCCTCGCGGTCCCTGCCACCCGCGCCTGCCTGGTGTCCGGCTGCGGCCAGGCCCTCCTCGCGGTCCGGACCACCCACGCCCTCGGGCCCACGGGCCGCGGTGAGCCCGGCCTCCTCCGGAGGGAGCGGTGGGATGGGCGGGAGGCCCGCGAGGCCCCACAGCACGAACACGGTCATCACCACGTTGACGGTGTACGTCCAGCCGTAGCCCGCTGCCCCCACCAGGACGCCGGCGAGCACGGGCCCCACGAGCATGGACAGGCTCATGGCCATGGAGGTGAGCGCGTTGGCGGCGGGGAGGTCGCGGGCGGGCAGGATGCGGGGGTAGATGGCCTGGCGGGCCGGGGACTCCACGCCGTACGCCGCCATGTTGAGGGCCACCAGGAGGTAAAGGACCCACGTGTGGGTGTTGCCGAGGAGGGCCTGGAGGAGGGTGAGGAACGCCGCGAGCCACATGGCGAGCGCAGCCCAGATGGCCACGCGCTTGCGGTCGAAGGCATCCACGATCGCCCCGCCCCACAGACCCGTCACCACGAGCGGGACGAACCCCACGATCCCCACGGTGCCCACCGCGAGGGAGGAGGAGGTGAGGTCGTAGACCTGCAGGGAGAGGGCCGTGGTGGTGAACATCGAGCCCACGTGCGCAAGTGAGGTGCCGATGTAGAGCCGCCGGTAGGGGCGCGAGGTGCGCAGCGGCGTGACATCGAGGAGGAGGCCCACGCGGGCCAGCCTATGCCGGGCGGGCCGTGATCAGTGCTCGGAGATCCCGAACCGCTCGTGGAGGCGGCGCAGTGGCGCGGGCGCCCACCAGTTGTACCGGCCCAGCAGGGTCATGGTGGCGGGCACCAGCAGGAGGCGGACCAGGGTCGCGTCCACCAGCACGGTGAGGGCGAGTGCGAAGCCCACCTCCTTGATCACGATCAGGTCCCCGAAGATGAGGCCCGTGAACACGAACATCATGATGAGGGCCGCGGAAGTGATGATGCGCCCGGACTTCTGCAGGCCGCGTTCCACGGCGAGGTCGTTGTCCGAGGTGGCGTCCCAGTACTCCTTCACGCGGGCGATGAGGAAGACCTCGTAGTCCATCGCGAGGCCGAAGCCGAACGAGGCCACGAGCGCGATCACGATCACCTCGATCCCGCCCTGTGGGCGGAAGTCCAGCAGGTTGTGGAGGTAGCCGTCCTGGAAGACCGCCACGGTCACACCGAGTGACGCGGCGAGGGAGAGGATGTTGACCACGAGGGCCTTGAACGGGATCACGAGCGAGCCGGTCATGAGGAAGAGCAGCACGAACACGGCGGCGATCACCGCGCCCACGGCCCACGGGGTGCCGTCCACGATGGCCTCGGTGAAATCGTGCATGTCCGCGCCGGCGCCGCCCACCCAGTTGGCGAATCCCGGATCGTGGTCGCGGACGTCGCGCACGTACTGGAGGGCATCGGCCTCCTGGGAGTCCACCGCCAGCTTGAGGGTGATGAGGTGCTCGCCGTCGGTGAGCTCGGTCACGGGATTCACGCGCTCCACAAGCGGGTCTCCTGCGAGCTCGTCCGCCCAGGCCTGGGTATCGGCGGCGGAGGCGTCCGTGACGATGTAGATGTCCGGGATCTGCAGCAGCGGGAACTTCTCGTCCACCACGTCCAGGTAGGCGCGCTGGTGGGAGGCATCCGGGATGTAGTCCATGGGGTTCGAACGGAGCTGGACGTGGAGTAGCGGGTAGGCCATGGTGGCCAGGATCGCGCCGATCACCAGCATCACGGGCCACGGGTAGCGGTGCACCCAGCGGGCGAGCTTCGAGAAGGCACCCTCCTCGTGGGAGACGTCGCCCACCATCCGGAACAGCCTGCCGAGCACCGGGATCCGCGTGATGGGGGAGGGGCGGGCCAGCCGCCGCCCAAGGAGTGAGAGGAGCGCGGGCACCAGGGTGACCGCGGAGAGGACCGCGAGCAGCACCACGGCGCTCCCCGCCACGGAGACGGCCTGCAGGAGGGGAGCCTTCATGAACAGCAGCCCGGCGATCGCGATGGCGATGGTGATCGCAGAGAACAGCACGGTGCGCCCGGCTGTGGCCACGGTGGTCTCGATGGCGGCCACCACCGCGGGATCGCGGCGCCGGCGGCCCTCCCGGGCGCGGTAGTTGGGGATCTGTGCGCCGAGCTCCTCACGGAACCGCGAGACCACGAGCAGGCCGTAGTCGATGGACAGGGCGAGCCCGATGATGGTGAGGAGGTTGACGATGTAGGAGTCGATATCGATCGCGAAGGCAGCCGCCCACACCACGGCCATCCCGGTGGCGATGGAGGCGAGCGCCCCGATGATCGGCATCCCGGCAGCGATGAATCCGCCGAACACCACGATCATCACCACGAACGAGATCGGGACGGTGATCACCTCGCCCTTGAGGAGGTCCACCTTCACCTGGTCCAGCACGGAGGCTGCCAGCAGGTCCGTGGAGGAGACGTGCCCGGTGGCGCCGGCCACGCCCAAGGCATCCGGGACCTCGCGGAGCCGCTGCTCAACCGCCTTCTGCTCGGCGTCCGCGATGTCCTCTGCCAGGTCCGCCCGCACCACGAACCCGTCCGCGTCCACGGAGAGGTAGGGGGCGGCGGCCGGGTCCATGGGGCCCTGCGGGCTCGCGAACGGGTCCTGGACCCCCACCACGCCGGGGAGGTCCTCGATGGACTCGCGGATCGCGGGGAAGCCGGCCATCAGGTCCATGACCTGGTCCTGGTCCGCCAGGTCCAGGCCCGTCACCACCAGGTTGACGGCCTCCGGGGAGTCATCCGCGTCCTCGAGCTTGTCCAGCGCGATCTTCGCCTCGGAACCCGGGATACTCGGCGCGCCAGTGGAGAGGAGGGAGAAGAGCCCCGGCCCGAACGCACCGAACGCGAGTGCCAGCGAGAGTGCCACCAGTACCACCCAGCCGAGGATGATGCGGACCGGGTTCGTGGCCGCGTGGCGGCCGAGGCGTCTCATCACCGGTTGATTCTGACACCCGCCGCGCGCCGCCCACGCCCCGTTCGCACTCCTGCGGACCGAGAGTGGCGAATCCCACGCGGCGCCCCAAAGCCACTCCTCCCGGCCCGCCTCGCGCGCCTGTGCCCCGCGCTCGACTAGGCTGGGCCAGTGACCAATCAGGGCGAGCTGTTCACCGAGACCGTGCCGGGCGAGGACTTCCCCGTCCCGGCCCCGCTGGCATCCCACGGGCCGGCGCGCGTGATCGCCATGTGCAACCAGAAGGGCGGGGTGGGCAAGACCACCACCACCATCAACCTGGGGGCCGCGCTGGCCGAGTACGGCCGCAAGGTCCTGATCGTGGACTTCGACCCGCAGGGCGCCGCCTCCGCCGGGCTGGGCGTGGCCGCGCACGAGCTGGACGACACCATCTACACCGAGCTGATGG
>CAZTOM010000220.1:3150-4294 GCA_964615555.1 uncultured Actinomycetaceae bacterium | reverse complement strand
GTAACACCCACCCGGGGTGACCCGCGAGCAAGTGCAACAGAGAGCAGACCGCCTGGGAGACCAGGTAAGGGTGAAACGGTGGTGTAAGAGACCACCAGCGCCCCCGGTGACGGGGGCGGCTGGGTAAACCTCGCCCGGAGCAAGACCAGACAGTACGCGCCCGAGGGCTGCCCGCCCGAGCGTACGGGTAGGTTGCTGGAGGGGCGTGGCAACGCGTCCCCGAGATGGATGGTCGCCGCCCCCGCGAGGGGGACACAGAACCCGGCGTACAGGCCGGCTCATTCGCCCTCAGCTTCCGAACCGGTGCGATCGGGTGCCACCACTCCTGGCGGAGTTCTGTGGACATTTACTACTCAGGTGGCTTGCGGCGTGCAAGGATGCGGGGCATGAGAACCTCACGACGCCGCAGAGGCGTGCTCGCCATCCTCCTCGCGACCCTCGCTCTCGTGCTCGGAGGATGCATGCGCGTCCACCAGGACCTGACGATCAGCTCGGACGACACGGTCACGGGGGAGATGATCGTGGCCTTCCAAGACGAGTTCGTGGAGATGATGGGCACCTCCCCCGAGCAGATGGTGGAGGAGATGATGGACCAGGGCGAACTGCCCGAGGGCGCGGAGCAGAGCCCCTACTCGCAGGACGGCTACTCTGGCATGCGGCTGAGCTTCACCGACCTCCCGCTCAGTGAGTTCTCCGGCACGGACGGTATCAGCATCGTCCGGGAGGGCGACGAGTTCGTGTTCACGGGTCCTGCGCTCGGCGAGGGCCTCGAGGAGGCCGGCGGCATGGGCATGGGGAACACCGAGGATGTGGACATCCGCACCACCGTCCGGTTCCCCGGTAGCGTCACCGAGTCCAACGGCAACGTGAGCGGGAACTCGGTGACCTGGACACTCGAGAACTCCACCGATGAGCCGATGCACGCGCGCGGTTCCGCGATCGGTGGCGGCGGCGGGGGAGTGCCCTGGGTTCCCATCCTGATCGGCGTGGGAGTACTCGCGCTCGCCGGCATCGTGGCAGCCATGGTGCTCTCCAACCGCAAGAAGACGGCTGCCGAGCAGGTTGGCACCGACCAGGCCGGCGGCGAGTACGGCGCCCCGCACGGGACCGGGGAGCCCGGATCGACCGAGTACGGCGCCCCGCA
>CAZTOM010000220.1:1573-3050 GCA_964615555.1 uncultured Actinomycetaceae bacterium | reverse complement strand
GGGCAGGATCTCTACGGCCAGCAGGACGGCGGCCAGCCGTTTGGTGGTCAGGAGTACGGCGGCCAGCCGTATGGCGGCCAGACTCCAGCGCCCGAGGCCGGCTCCACGCCCTACGGCACCCAGGACCATGGGGTGCCCTCGGCAGACCAGGCCGCACCCGCGCCGTGGGACCAGGCCCCGCAGACCGGCCAGGAGCCGCTGGCGGACCACGACGTGCCCGAGACCGAGCTGGACACCCAGCACCGCTGGGACGGCCAGGAGGACACGCCGGGACCGCACCCGGATGAGACGCGCTGAGACAGAGAAGCCAACGAAGACCAGTTCACGGACGATGACAGGATCACACCCATGACAGTTCAGCGGCGCCGTCGCGGCGCACTCGCACTCACCATCGCCATGCTGGCGATGCTGCTCACCGGCTGCATGCGAATGCACATCAATATGGGCATCAACCCCGATGACACAGCCAGCGGGGAGATGGTCTTCGCAATCGAGGACGCAACCGCCACCAGCATGGGCATGACACCGCAGGATGTCTGGGCGATGTTCGAGGAGGAGATGGACCTCGACCTCCCCGCCGGGTTCTCTCAGTCGCAGTACGCGCAGGATGGCTACACGGGTGCCCAGTACTCCTTCGCCGCCATGCCTATCTCCCAGTGGTCCGCCGGCGGTGGCGCGGACTCGCTCACCATCCGCAAGGAGGGCGACGAGTACGTGGTCTCCGGAACCATGGACCTGTCTGACACCGGGGACGAAGACCTCGCGGGCATGGAGCAGTTCATGACCGGGATGGACATCCAGGTGAACATCGACTTCCCCTACGGAGTGACCGAATCGACCGGCACGATCAACGGGAACCGCGTCACGTGGACCCCCGCTTTCGGTGAGGTCACCGAGATCTCCGCGCGCGGTCCCGCCACCGGCACCGCAGGTGGCGGTACGGATACGGGCACCGGCACCGACGATCCTGGTACCGGCACCGACGATCCGGGTGCCACCACGCAGGACCCCGGGGCAACGACTCCGGACCCGGACGTGGTGGATCCGGACCAGCCCGGTCTCACCGAGCCCCCGGGAACCCCGTCACCCAACCTGCCGCAGCAGCCCGGCGACCAGTCAGAGGGGGGCTTCCCCTGGCTCTGGGTGGGCATCGGACTCGGCGTCCTCGCCCTCGCCGGTGTGGTGGCCGCCGTGGTCATGAACAGCCGCAAGAAGGGCCAGGACCCCGCCGACCAGTACGGCGCGGCCCCCTATGGTGGGCCGCCTCAGGGTTCCACCCCCTACGGTTCGGCGCCCTACGCCCAGTCCGGGCCGCAGGCTCCCGGACCCTACGGCGTCACCCAGGCGTACCCCACCCAGCAGCAGGGCCAGTGGGGCCCGCCTCCCACCCAGCAGCAGGGCCAGGGCCAGTGGGGCCAGGCGCCCGGGCAGCAGGGGCAGCCTGGTCAGTACGGCCAGCCTGGTCAGTACGGGCAGC
>CAZTOM010000220.1:0-1473 GCA_964615555.1 uncultured Actinomycetaceae bacterium | reverse complement strand
CCCGGGCAGCAGGGGCAGCCTGGTCAGTACGGCCAGCCTGGTCAGTACGGGCAGCAGGGCCAGTGGGGCCAGGCTCCCGGCCAGCAGGGTCAGCCAGGCCAGTACGGCGAGCAGAGCCAGCAGGGGCAGTACCCCCAGCCCGGTCAGTACGGCCAGCAGGGCCAGTGGGGCCAGGCCCCCGGCCAGCAGGGCCAGCCGGGTCAGGGCGAGCCGGGTTCGTCAGGCTCCACTCCCTGGCAGCAGAACCCGCCAGGATCAGGCTCCTAGGGTCGTGACCACGGGCGGCGCGGCCAACCGCGCCGCCCCCACGATCCCCGCAGAGTTCCGCAGCGCCGCCGGCACCATGGGGGTACGCACCTTGATGAGGTGCAGGAACTCCTCGTGCTCCTTGGAGACGCCCCCGCCCACCACGAACAGGTCGGGGGAGAAGAGCATCTCCAGGTGCCCGTAGTAGCGGGTGAGGCGCTTGGCCCACTGCTTGAAGGAGAGCCCCTCACGGTCCTTGGCGGCGGAGGAGGCGCGGGACTCGGCGTCGTGCCCGTCGATCTCGAGGTGGCCGAGTTCCGTGTTGGGCACGAGCACGCCGTCCACGATCACCGCGGAACCGATCCCGGTGCCCAGCGTGGTCACGATCACGGTGCCCGCCCTGTCCTTCGTCGCACCGTAGGCCACCTCTGCGTAGCCGGCCGCATCCGCGTCGTTCACGGTGCGCACCGGGCGCCCGAGCGCAGCGGTCATCACCTCATCGGCGTTCGTGCCCTTCCAGGACTTGTGGAGGTTCGCCATGAACAGCACGCGGCCCTGGCGGATCGGCCCCGGGAGGGAGACCCCCACCGGGATGTCGTCCGCCAGGTCGAAGTGGGCGAGCACCTGGGCGCAGACCTCGGCCACGGCCTCCGGAGTGGACTTCTCTGGCGTGGGGATCCGCTTGCGGCTCTCGAGCAGCTCACCGGTCTCGAGGTTGACCGGGGCCCCCTTGATACCGGATCCGCCGATGTCGATTCCGAAGGCGATGGACATGGGTACTCCTTTGCGGGGGTGCGGGTTTCGGGGTGCTACGGCAGGGTCAGGATATCGGCGCCGGTGGGGGTCACCACCACCGTGTGCTCCCACTGGGCGGTGCGGGAGCGGTCGCGGGTGACCACGGTCCAGTCGTCGTCCCACTGCTCCCACTCGATGTCCCCGAGCGTGAGCATCGGCTCGATGGTGAACACCATCCCTGGCACCATCACGTCGTTGTAGAGGGGAGCCGCGTCGTAGTGCGGCACGATCAGGCCGGAGTGGAACGGCTCGCCCACGCCGTGGCCGGTGAAGTCCCGCACCACGCCGTACTCGAACCGCCGGGCGTAGGCCTCGATCACGCGCCCGATCACGTTGACCTCCCGGCCGGGCTTGACCGCCTTGATGGCGCGCATCCTCGCCTCGCGGGTGCGCTCCACCAGCCGGCGGGAGGCCTCGTCCACCTCTCCCACC
>CAZTOM010000219.1:0-4297 GCA_964615555.1 uncultured Actinomycetaceae bacterium | reverse complement strand
CGACGGAAATCGGCAACAGCCGGGCGGGCGACACCCACGTAGCGACGGAAATCAGCAACAGCCCACGGGAGGGGATGGTGGGGGTGGGGGAGAGGAGGGGTGGGGTGTGGTGGGAGGGAGTGGAACGGGAACGGGGGCCGGAGGATTTCTCCTCCGGCCCCCGTTGTGCTGCGGCTGGCGGTGCGTGACCGGGTGCTCAGTCGGTGGTCGTGGTGCCCGACCACTCCAGCAGCGCCGGGATGTCCCGGGCTGCGCGACGCAGTGCCTCCCGCTGCCCCGCCCCGGTGTACGCGGCGGCAACATAGCGGTCCGGACGGACCAGGAGCGTGACCCCAGGGCCGAGCTCCTTCAGGAGGTCATCGCGGCGGGTGACCGTGACCGGGGCGCCATCGCGACCGAGCGGCGTGACCCTCAACTGGTCCGGGCCCACCGCCGCGACGGCAGCCCAGCCGGTGCCAAGGACGCGGTCGAGACGGACCTCGCCGTCCGCCGTCGTGACGACGGGTTGGGGGATGGGGCGGCCGACGAACTCGGCCACGGGCTTGGGGACGTCCTTCGCCACCGGTGCCACCACGCCGTCGGAGTAGTGGGGCTGGGAGAGGAAGCGCATCTCCGCGAGGTACTTCTTGAGCGGCGGCACGATGCCGGATGCGGACAGTGCGACGTCGCGGATGGTGGTGACCACCGGCGAGGTGGACATGACCACCTGGCCGATCCGGTGGGAGAGGTCCACCATCTGCTTGGCGTGGGGGCGGCGCTCCACCTCGTAGGTGTCCACGAGCGTCTCGAGGGCCTCGCCGCGCAGGACGGAGGCGATCTTCCACGCGACGTTCGCCGCGTCCCGCATGCCCGCGTTCAGTGCCTGGCCGGCGAAGGGCGGCATCAGGTGGGCGGCGTCTCCCACGAGGAGGACCCGGCCGCGGCGGTACTCGCCCGCGATCCGCTGGTGGGCCGTGTAGACGGCCGCGCGGCGGATCTGCTCGGTGCTGACCTCCTCGTAGGGGCGCACGAGCTCCACGATGGAGGCGGGCTCGGCGATCGTGGCCTCGTCATCCTCCGGCAGGAGCATGAACTCGTAGCGACGGCGGCCCTTCACCCCCGGCACGATCACCACCGGGCGGGTGCCGTTGCAGTGGAAGTCCGCGAACATCTCTGGGGTGACCTTGGAGTCCACGATGTCCAGGACGATCCACTTCTCCTCCTGCGTGGAACCCTCCAGCGGGATGCCGAGGCGCTCGCGGCTGGGCGACTTGCCGCCGTCGCAGGCGAGGACCCAGGGGGTGCGAAGCTCCGAGGTGCCCTCTGCGGTGCGCAGGTGCGTGGTCACGAGGCCCGGGGCGTGCTGGAAGCCGGTGGCCTCCGTGTTGAAGCGCAGGTCGATGTCCCGCTCCTGGGCACCCTCGAGGAGGACGTCCTCCATGACGGGCTGGTCGAACTGGGACTTGCCGGGCAGTCCGTGGCGCGAGGGGCGCGGCCGGGTCTCCGCGAGGAGCTGGCCGTTGCGGCCCCAGTACCGGGCACCGGTGTCCTGGAGGACGTCCGGGGCGAAGCGGTCCAGGAGGCCGAGCTCGTCCATGATGCGGAGCGTCTCGTCCGTGACGCTGATGGCCCGCGGCAGGTCCGAGACCCCCGGGTTGCGCTCAACCACGACCACGCGCAGGCCCTGGTCAGCGAGCAGGCAGGCGGCGGCGAGGCCGATGGGGCCCGCGCCGATGACGGCGACGTCGTGGGTTGCGGTGGCGTTCATCAGTCCACCCTCACCACCGTGTTGCGGAGCACCGGCATGCCGGTGACCTCGACCTCGACCACGTCACCCTCGGAGAGCAGGCCGGAGGGCTCCATGAAGAGGCCCACGCCGCCCGGGGTGCCGGTCACGATCACATCGCCCGGGTAGAGGCGGGTGAAGCCCGTGACGTAGGCGATGATCTGGGGGATCGAGAAGATGAGGTCCGAGACCGGGGCGTGCTGGCGCACCTCACCGTTCACACGGCACTCGAGGGTGAGCGCGGTGACGTCCTCGATGTCCGAGGCCGGGACCAGCTCCGGGCCGAAGCCGCCGGTGCCCGGGAAGTTCTTGCCCGGGATCCACTGGGAGGCCTGGAGCTGCCAGTCGCGCACCGAGAAGTCGTTGTTGGGGGCGTCGCCCGCGACCACGCTGTAGGCGTCCTCCTCCGAGACGTGGTGGCACTCGCTGCCGATCACCAGGGCGACCTCGCCCTCGTAGTCGAACTTGCCGGTGCTGGCGGGCATCTCGGCCGGCTGCTCGTGGCCCATCTGCGAATCGGCGAAGCGCGTGAAGACCGTGGGGGCGGCGGGGGCAGCCTTGCCGGCCTCCTCCTGGTGGGAGCGGTAGTTCACGCCGATGCAGATGACCTTCTGCGGGTTCGTGACCGGGGGCAGCCAGGTGACCGAGTCCTTGGCGTGCGCGGGGGCGTCCTTGTAGTCCTCGCCCACGTTTCCGAAGACGCCGCGCTCGATGGCGGCGCGGAGGGAGGCGGCGAGCCCTGCTCCGGAGGGGCCGAGGTCATAGACGGTGTCATCCACCACGACGCCCCACGTGGAGGCGCCATCGGCGGTGACAAAACTGGCGTAGTTCATGGGAGTCCCTTCATCGCGAGCCATCCCCCGTGCAGCAGCGCGATCGCCGGGACGGGGCCTGGGTCCACGCTAGAACCGAAACATGCATTAGTCAAGACAAAATCGATTCGAGGGTGTAATCTCTACAATCACGGGCTGGGATGCCGGGGTTCGGTTGTTCGGCATCCCGCCCCCAAGGCTTCCCGTGGTGTGTGTGCAGGAACCAGACTGGTTCCAACAGATCCACCGCCCATCAATGGAGATACGCGATGAACGCGAATGTGAACGTGAAGGGCGCTGGAGGCGCCGCCAGTGCCAAGGAGGGTGCGTCATGACCAAATTCCCGGATTCGGCGGCGGAGGCCGTTGCCGGTATCGAGGATGGTTCGACTGTTCTGATTGGTGGTTTTGGTGCTGCTGGTCAGCCGGTGGAGTTGATTGATGCCCTGATCGATCAGGGTGCTTCGGACCTGACGGTGGTGAACAACAATGCGGGGAATGGGGATGTGGGTCTGGCGCGGTTGATCCAGTTGGGTCGGGTGCGCAAGATGATCTGTTCCTTCCCGCGCCAGTCGGACTCGTGGCACTTTGATGCGAAGTACCTGGCGGGGGAGATCGAGTTGGAGGTGGTCCCCCAGGGCAACCTGGCCGAGCGGTTGCGTGCTGCCGGCGCGGGGATCGGGGCGTTCTTCACTCCCACCGGGTACGGGACCCTGCTGGCGGAGGGCAAGGAGACCCGCGAGATCGCAGGGCGCAACTACGTGCTGGAGTATCCAATCTTCGGGGATGTGGCCCTGATCAAGGCGCAGGTGGCTGACGGGGTGGGGAACCTGGTGTACCGCAAGACGGCGCGGAACTTTGGGCCTGTGATGGCGGCGGCGGCCCGGACCACGGTGGTGCAGGTGGCCGAGGTGGTGCCCACGGGCGGGTTGGACCCGGAGGTGGTTGTGACGCCGGGGATCTACGTGGACCGGGTGGTGCGGATCGTGCCGGAGGGCGCGGGGACGGGAGTGGAGCAGTGAGCGCAGATGTGGGTGCAGATGTGGGTGCGGGTATGGGTGCGGGTGTGAACCTGCCGGCGGATCGCAGCCTGACGCGTGACGAGATCGCCCAGCGGGCGGCGGCAGACGTGCCGCGGGGGGCGTTCGCGAACCTGGGGATTGGGATGCCCACGAGGATCTCGGACTACCTGGAGGCGGAGCGTGAGGTGACGCTGCACACGGAGAACGGGATGCTGGGCATGGGTCCGGAAGCCCAGGGGGACCAGGTGGATCCGGAGTTGATCAATGCCGGGAAGATCCCGGTGACCGAGCTGCCGGGGGCGGCCTACTTCCACCACGCGGACTCGTTCGCGATGATGCGCGGCGGCCACCTGGACCTGTGCGTGTTGGGTGCCTTCCAGGTCGCCACCAACGGGGACCTGGCCAACTGGTCCACCGGCAAGCCGGGCGCGATCCCCGCCGTGGGCGGGGCCATGGACCTGGCCATCGGGGCGAAGGAGGTGTGGGTGATGATGGACCTGTTCGCGAAGAACGGGGCCTCCAAGCTGGTCCCCCAGCTCACCTTCCCCGTCACCGGCCTGGGGTGTGTCTCCCGGGTCTACACGGATGTGGCCACCTTCGACCTGCGCGGCGAGGTGCCCGTGGTGAGGGACCTGTACGGCATCACCTTCACCGAACTCGTGGAGAGGACCGGCCTGGACCTCGTAGACGGCACCGGCG
>CAZTOM010000218.1:0-4321 GCA_964615555.1 uncultured Actinomycetaceae bacterium | reverse complement strand
TGACGGCTCCGGTGGCTCTGACGGCTCCGGCGGCTCTGACGGCTTCGGCGATTGGGGGGACTACGGGAGCCCGGGTGGCGCCGGTGGGTCCTCAGACGCGGCCATCCTCGAGGTGGGGACCAGCACCACGATCAGCAACCCGCACACGGGCGCGGACATCCTCGAGCTGCGTGTGCTGCAGGCGCGATCGGGTCTGGAGTGCACCGCAACCTTTGTGCCGGAGTCCACCCTCGGTGCTTATGTGGGCGTGGAGATGGAACTACAGACCCTTCCGGGGCTGGCGGACCAGATGTTCCCGTGGGTCACCGTCCTTGCCACCGAGTTCTCCGTGGAGGACGCGAGCGGCTCGCCCGCCGAGTCAGACCTGGGTGGCGCACTCATCTGCCTCGACCAGTCCGACTACCTCCCAATGATGTTCGAACCCGGTGAGAGCGCCACCGGCTGGGTGGTCCTCGACTCCTCCATCACAGCCGGGTACATCGTCTGGGAGACGAGCACGGGGACCTACAAGATCCCGTTCTAACCCCCCAAACCCCCGCCAGACGGTGGGGGGCGCGGGGAAGGCGGCCCGGGGCTCGTAGGCGCAGGGGCGCCGTGGCGCCCTTCCGGCGGCCCGGGACTGCTACTCGGCGAGCATCTCGCGCACCATCGGCACCACCTGGGTGCCGTAGAGCTCGATCGACTCCATGATCTTCTCGTGCGAGAGGTCCCCGGTGGAAACCTTCAGGTGGAATCGCTTGGCCCCGAGCGACATCATGCCGCCGGCGATCTTCTTCGCCACGGTCTCGGGCGAGCCCACCGCCGCGGCGCCGCCGCGGACCTCCTGTTCGAAGTGCGCGCGCGTGATGTTACCCCAGCCGCGTTCGCCGCCGATCCGCTTGGTCTGCTTCAGGTAGGGCTCGAAGAACTCCTCCCGCGCCTGCTCGTCCGTGGCGGCCACGTGTCCGTAGGAGTGGTAGGCCACCGGCTGGGCCGGCAGGCCGAACTGCTCGAGGGCGCGGCGGTGCAGGTCCGCGTACGGGGCGAAGCGGGCCACCGGACCGCCGATGATCGCCAGGAACAGCGGCAGGCCGTGCCGGGCGGCGCGCACCACGGAGTTGGGGCTGCCACCCACGGCCACCCAGGACGTGAGCTTGCCCTGCTCGATGGGCGGGTAGATGATCGCGCCGTTGAGCTTCTGGGTGTGGGCTCCGCTCCAGGAGACAGGCTTGCCGTTGTTGTTGCGCAGCTTCACGAACAGCTCAAGCTTCTCCTCGAAGAGCGCCTCGTAGTCCGCGAGGTCGTAGCCGAACAGGGGGAACGACTCGGTGAAGGACCCGCGTCCCAACACGATCTCCGCGCGACCCCCCGAGAGGGCGTCCAGCGTGGAGAACCGCTCGTAGACCCGTACGGGATCGTCGGAGCTGAGCACGGTGACCGCGCTGCCGAGGCGGATGTTCGTGGTGCGAGTGGCGATCCCGGCGAGGACCATCTCGGGCGAGGAGATGGCGAAGTCGTCCCGGTGGTGCTCCCCGATCCCGATCGAGTGGAGCCCCACCTCGTCTGCGAGCACGGCCTCCTCCACCACGTTGCGGATGGTCTGCGCGTGCGTGATGCGCTTGCCCGAGGGGTCCAGCGTCACATCGCCGAAGGTGTCGATGCCGAACTCGAGCTCATCCGGCGTGTAGGTGGGAAGCGGGGCGGGGGCAGGAGCGTTCGTGGGCATACCCCCAGTATGCGCCCATGTAGTTGAATCGTCAATCAGTTCCCGTATGCCACGCCCAACGCCGCTGGTAGGCGCGCCACCAACGCACGCCTCCGGTCGCCGTCGGGGGGCGGACGGGTGAAACTGGAGGGGCGTCGGAGGGCCCGGCGCGGGCGAAGGAGCGAGTGATGAGCGACCTGCCCAGGGACTACGAGAAGCGCGTGGACAACGCGGAGGACCAGATCAACGACGTCGACGAGGAGCGGGCCGAGGGCATCGAGGACCAGGCCGAGGAGGCCACCGCGCCCGAGGAGCTCTCGGATGATGGCGCCGGCGCCACGTTCGGCGAGGACAACACGTTCGAGCCGGAGGAGGCCGAGTAGGCCCCCGCACCCACACGTTGGCAACCCTTCAACCCCGGGAATGGTTCTACCATCGCCGGGGTTGAGGCGAATATGAGCACGGTTGGGATCATCGGCGCGGGCAAGGTGGGGACAGCACTCGGGCGGCTGGCGCAGGCGGCCGGGTGGGACGTGCTGTTCGCGGATGCCGCCGATCCGCTCATGCAGGGCATGATCGTCCAGACGCTCGTGCCCGGCGCCGCGCTGGTGTCCGTGGAGGAGCTGGCGGCAGACTCGGACCTGGTGATCGTGGCGATCCCGTTCGGCCTGTCCCCCGCGCTGGACTGGGCGCCGCTGTCCGGGAAGGTGGTGGTGGACGCCATGAACCATTGGTACCCCGTGGACGGCCACCTCCCGTGGATGGACGGCGTCACTGGCCCGACGGCGGAGGTCACCTTGGCCCGCAACCCCGCCATGCGCGTGGTGCGCTCCCTCAACCACCTCGGGTACCACGACATGGAGACCGACGCCCGGCCGGTTGGGGACCCCGCCCGGCGTGCGCTCGCCGTGGCCTCGGATGACGCGGAGGCGCGGGCGTACGTGGCCCGGTTCGTGGACGCGATCGGGTTCGACCCGGTGGAGACGGGCATGGCGAACTCGGTGCTGCTGGAGCCGGAGGGGACGGTGTTCGGGGTGCCGATGGGGGCAGAGGAGCTGGAGGGTGCGCTGGGGGCGGTGGAAGCGTGAACGCTCAGCCCTCCAGCGTGCCCGAGAGATCGACGAACAGACGGTTGCCGCGGTCGTAATCCAACATGCGCCTCCGGTGCATCTGGTGGACAGCAACCCCCGGAGAGACCCCAATTCGCCGCGCCATCTCGGCGATATCCCGATCACTGCTGAGCTCCTTGAAGGGCTGCAGTCCCGCATCTCCGAAGAGGGCATCCAGAGCAAAGCCATTGGCAGCCTTCTCTGCGGCACTGATGCGCTCCGGGGTGCGTTCGTGGGGGGCCGCGCCGATCCGGGCGGTCGCCTCGGCGTCCACAAGGTCCTGCAGGCCCGCCTGCAACATCCCACGGAACACATCGGAGTGAGCAAGATCAGGGTCGGCGAGGACTTCAGAGATCAGGGTCGTCAGGGCAGACTGGTGATGGGTCATCGTGGGATCACTTTCTTGCTTCTTGCCGGAAACAACTGGGACTCCCACGATGACCCCTCCTACGTCAACGACGACGAGGCCACCACGGGAAGTGACACCACGCTATGGGACGCATCCACTTTGCGACGGTTCCATCTAACACTTTGCGACAATTTCATCTCACACTTTGCGAGACTGGCGCGCGGGAAGCTGCCCGGACGCGGGAGGGTCGCATGCAGGCCACGCGCCCCATAACGACGCAAATCGGCAACAGCCACGCCGAATAACGACGCAAATCGGCAACAGCCCCACCGCGGCGGCAGCCTCGCCGCGGCTACCGCAGGAAGAGCTTCCGCAGCCGCGCGGTGGTGAACCACAGGCCGAGCACCACCATCACCAGGAAGTACGCCGCGTGCCCGAGCGTGGACCAGTCGAAGTGCGCCACCGCCAACTGCCGCATCAGCTCGATCCCGTGCCACAGCGGCATCGCCATCACCACTCCCTGCAGCGCCTCCGGCAGCACGGATATCGGGAAGAGGGTGCCGGAGAGCATGAACATCGGCAGCATCACGAAGTTGATGAGGTCCATCTGCTGGAAGGTCTTCATGAAGCTGGTGATGCCCATGCCGAACGAGGCGAACCCGAACGCCACCAGCACCGCCGCCGGGACCATCAACAGCGGCGTGCGCCCGGACACGATCCCCAGCCCGTACAGCACGCCCATGAACCCGAGCGAGTACAGGAATCCGCGGAACAGGGCCATGAAGATCTCGCCGATCGCCACGTCCATCGGCCCGAGGCTGGTCTGCACCATCGCCTGGTACAGCTTCGCGAAGCGCATCTTGAAGAAGACGTTCCACGTCGAGTCGTAGATCGCGCCGTTCATCGCGGAACTTGCCAGCAGCGCCGGCGCGATGAACTGGATGTAGGGGATCTCCGCCCCGCCCGGTCCGCTCACCGTGCCGATCATCCCGCCCAGCCCGTAGCCCATCGCGAACAGGTACAGCAGCGGCTCGAAGAATCCGGAGACGATGATGATCCAGTTCTGCGTGAGGATCACCTTGAACCCGCGCTCGATCACCGCGCGCGCGTTGCCTGAGTAGTCGCCCGGGAACGGCCGCGGCCGCTCCAGCCGCCGCACCATCTCCGGCTTCGGCCCCG
>CAZTOM010000217.1:0-4328 GCA_964615555.1 uncultured Actinomycetaceae bacterium | reverse complement strand
AACATGGCCTCCCTGCGGGACATCGCGAAGGCCGCCGGCTGTGACATCTCGCTGGTGCACTACTACTTCGGCTCCAAGACGGGCCTCATGCAGGCCGTGGTCAAGGAGGTGGTGGGCTCCTCGCTCGAGTGGAATGCTCTCTACCGCGACGGTTCCGGGATCGTGGATCCGCAGGAGGCCCTCATTGCCATGAACAACCTCCTTACCGCCCCCGGTGGGCGGGAGAACATCCGCGCGCTGCTGATCTCCGCCGCCAACCCGGGCAGCCCGCGGGTGTCCGAGCTGGTGCGGGAGCACGTCCAGTCCATGTTCGACCTCTCCATCCAGTCGAACCCGGATCCCGAGATCGCGCTCGGATTCCACATCCTCGCCGCGGAAGTCATCGGCTGCACGGTGCTCGCGGAGTCCCAGCACACCATGGCGCCGCCGGAGATCCCGAACGCGCAGACCCGCGCACTCGCCAGAACCCTGCTCGTGGCCTCCCGTGACGGCGTCTCCCTGGAGCAGCTTGCGTCGGACGCGCTCGGCGTGCCCTCGGTTCCCTCCCCGTAGCCCTCACTTCCGCCGTACGCCCGCCTGCCGGTGGGCGTGGGGTGCCCTCCGGCCGCCGGCGAGCGCGGGAAAAGGTCTACCGCCAAGCGCGGGCACACATCCGCCAAGCGCGGGCCCACGTCTCACCGCCAAGCGCCGCCTTACACCTCACCCGCCGCACACCCATCCTCCCCGTGGCAACACCGCGGATTTCCGTGACCTTTCCCGGAGCCCTCACTAGTCTCCCGCCATACCGATGACGCAGGTAGGGCCGCTGGCTGGGTAGTCCCATGGGGGGACAGGCAGTCTGGCAACTCCCCTTCAGGGGTGTTTCAGCACCCGCTCAATGCGCGTAGCCTTGGTCTTCACATTTGCGCACACGGTAAACACACGGGAGGTGAGGGGCGGCCATGGGAGACTTCGTCGATTCAGCACACGACGCAGCCGAGACAGCCGAAACTTCCCCAGAGCTTGAGACCGGTTTCACGGAGCGTGGGAACATCACCCGCACCCGGATCCTGCAGGAGGCCATCACGGCCTTTGACAAGTACGGCTATAACGGCGCCACCCTGCGCGGCATCGCCGCCGCGGCGGAGGTGGACCTGGCGCTCCTCTCCTACTACTTCGGCTCGAAGATGGGGCTCTTCACGGCCGCTATGGCCACGTCCTTCCAGCCGCTCGAGTGCGTGCAGGTGATGGTGGACGAGGACCGCGCGAACGCGGGCACGAACGTGGCGGACCTGATCATCTCGATCATGGAGGAGACGGGCTCACCGGGCGCTGCCATCGGCTTCATCCGCACGCTCCTCACGCCGTCCCACCCGGTGGACGAGGTGAGGGATGCTGTGGCCGGGATTGTCACGGACACCTTGGACACGGTGGTGGGCGGCCCCGATAGTTCCACCCGCTACCACCTGCTGATGGCGGAGGTGCTCGGGATCCTCGTGATGCGCTGGGTGGTTCCCATGGAACCGATTGCCTCCGAGCCCATCGCCCGCATCCGGGACCACATTGCCGCGCGCCTCCAGACCATCCTCGACTCCGAGGAGGTGTGACATGACCTCCAAGGACACGGCCGCCATCCCCGAGCCCACCACCAGCCCCGAACCCACCGCCAACCCACAAACCCCCAACGGCACCGGCAAGTCCGACACCGCCGAGCAGATCCGCCACCACGCCCTCACCGCCTTCGCGGAGGGTGGCTACGGCGGCACGTCGCTGCGCCAGATCTCCACGGCAGTGGGCTGCGATGTGGCCCTCATCCCCTACTACTTCGGCAACAAGTCAAAGCTCTTCATCTCCGTGGTGGGCGATGCCTCCCGCGCCACCCGCGCCACCGTCCTCGAGGGCTTCCAGCGCACCGTGGCGGATGGGGACAATCCCGCCGAGGCCATGGAGAACGTCTACGGCTTCCTGAACGCCTGGACCCAGGGCGAGGGCCAGCTCGGCATGCGCGCCCTCCTCATGACCGCCGCCGCCGGCGGGGCCGTCCCCGCTATGGTCCAGCGCTTCGCCATGAAGGAACTGCAGGCGCTCATCAGCGAGATCACAGACTTCGAGGGCTTCTGGCCGGAGACCCGCTTCGGTCTCACCACGTTCGTGGGCCTCGTGATCGGCACCGAGATCCTCACCCACTTCGTGGACTACAAGCCGCTCGCGGAGCTGGGCCGCGAGGACCTCGCCCGCCTCCAGGTGGGCGCCCTCCTCGAGACCCTCGAGATGCTCTGGGCCGACGCCGAACCCCCCGATCCCGCCGCCTAACCCCGCCGCACCCGGAGCGCGCCGGCGTCCACGCGGGCCTTGAACCCGCGCGCGCGGCCCAGCAGTTCGCCGTCCACCTGGATGGGTTCGGGCCGGGAGGTCCACACCTCGAACTCGCGGCCCCGCTTGGTGGCGATCGTGGACATCGCGTCGGAGCGGCCCCGGATGCCGAGCCGCTGCGCCAGCACCTTCACCCCGAGCGAGGTCCACCCCACCAGACCGGCGCGCGTGTCGAGGGTGAGGATGTCCAGCCAGCCGTCGTCGGGTGCGGCGTCGGGCGCGAGCAGGATCCCGCCGGGCAGCATCCCGGTGTTCGCCACCATCACGGTGCGCGAGCGGAAGGACTCCCGGCGCCGCCGACCGTCCACTTCCACCTCCACCGTCATCCGGCGTGAGAACAGCTTCGCGAGCGCCGCGTAGAAGTACGCCATCCACCCGAGCCGCCGCTTCATCTCCACGTCCGCGCCGCCCACCATGTCCGCGTCGAACCCGATCCCGGCGATCACCAGGAACCCGTGCCCCCGCGGGTCCTCACCCGCAAACCGCTCTTCGCCTTCATTTCCGACGGCGGCGCTCCCCTCCCGTCCGTCACCCTCGCCCGGATCCGCCCCGGCCTCGGGGGCGGCGGTGCCTCTCACGCTGGGGCTGGCGCCGTCGTCGTCGTGGAGGGTGAGCCAGCCGAGGTCCAAGGGGACGTCCGGGGCGGTGAGGGCGATGCGGGCGCACTCGCGGACGTCGGCGAGGGGGAGGTCGAGGTTGCGGGCCAGCAGGTTGCCGGTGCCCAGCGGCACGATCCCCATGGGGACGCCGGTGCCGGCCAGGGCGGTGGCCACGGCGCGGACGGTGCCGTCGCCGCCGGCGGCGATCACCACGGAGGCGCCGGACTCCACGGCCTCGCGGGCCTGGCCGGTGCCGGGGTCCTCCTCGGTGGTCTGGAGGTAGCGGGGGGTGGGGAGGCCGGCGGCGTGGGCGGCGGCGTCGATGGACTGGGTGAGCTCCGGGAGGGAGTCGGTCTTGATGGGGTTGACCACCACCACGGCGGGGGGAGCGGACGCGCGGGCGGCGGTGGATTCCATAGGGCGAATGTATCCCCGCTGCGCCGATCCCGCGCACCGTCCGCCGGCCAGCCGCCCACGCGTGCCAGCCCAGCCCGCCCACCCGCGCCAGCCCAGCCCGTCCGCCACCCCCATCCCCGGCAGATAGGCTGGTCCACATGATCGATCTCAGATGGCTCCGTGAGAATCCGGAGGCCGCGAAGGCCTCGCAGCGGGCACGGCAGGCGGACGAGTCCCTGGTGGACCGGGTGATCGCCGCGGATGAGGCCCGCCGCAGCGCGCTCGCAGAATTCGAGTCGGCCCGCGCGGAGCAGAAGGAGGTCTCCCGTTCGATCGGAAAGGCCTCCCCTGAGGGGCGCCAGACCGTGCTCGCCCATGCGAAGGCCCTCGCGGAGCAGGTCAAGGAGCTCGAGCAGCACGCCAACCAGAAGTCGGCGGAACTGGACCACCTCCAGCTCCAGTTGGACAACATCGTGATCGAGGGCGTGCCCGCCGGCGGCGCGGAGGACTACAGCGTCCTCAAGCACGTGGGTGAGCCCCGCAACTTCCAGGACGAGGGCTTCGAGCCCCTGGACCACCTTGACCTCGGCGAGAGGCTGAAGGCCATCGATGTGAAGCGGGGCGCGAAGGTCTCCGGCTCCCGCTTTTACTACCTCACGGGCATCGGGGCCCGCCTGGAGCTCGCGATCCTCAACGCCGCCCTGGACCAGGCCATCGGGCACGGCTTCATCCCCGTGATCACTCCCACCCTGGTCACGCCGGACACCATGCGCGGCACCGGGTTCCTGGGGGACCACGCGGACGAGGTCTACCACCTCCCCGCGGATGATCTCTACCTCACCGGCACCTCCGAGGTGGCGCTCGCCGGCTACCACGCGGAGGAGATCATCGATGTGACCCAGCCGCTGCGCTACTCCGGCTGGTCCACCTGCTACCGCCGCGAGGCGGGCAGCCACGGCCGGGACACCCGCGGCATCATCC
>CAZTOM010000216.1:0-4345 GCA_964615555.1 uncultured Actinomycetaceae bacterium | reverse complement strand
GGCCGGGGTGGGTGGCGCCGGGGCCGGGGCCACCGGGGGCGCCTGGGCCGGCGGGGCCAGCGGTGCCGGGGCCGCTCGGGATGGGACCGGCGTGCGGGCCCGGGGTGCCGCCGAAGAGTGGGAGGGAGTCGAAGGTGGGCAGGGCCGCGGGGTCCTGGGACTCGCGCCTGGATCGTCGGTTCATCAGTTCGTCCCCTGCAGTTGCTGGCGGCGGCGCACGATCCGCTCCCGCACGGCGCTGCCGAGGGCGCTGAGGGAGCGGTTGAGTGGGCGCGAGTCGAAGTTGCGGGGCGCGGAGGCCCCCGAGGTGTAGACGGCGGCGGACTTCGGGTCCCAGGCCACGTCCCCGGCCAGCGGCAGGCCGCAGGCCTTGGCGATCTCGCGGGCGCCGTAGGGACGATCCGGACCCACCACCACGGTGGCGGTGCCCATGATGTCCGCGGCCACGTCCACGGCGGTGGAGTAGCGCTGCGCGAACTCGCGGGTGGTGAAGACCTCCGCGAGCGAGGAGCGGGTGAGGAGCAGGTGGTGGTCCGCGAGCGCGATCAGCGACTCACGCTCGTCCACGCGGGCCCCCACACGGCCGAGGTCCACGATCACGTCCACGCCGGCCGCCTCGAGGGAGCGGAAGGCGCTGCCGAGATCGCCCCACATGCCGCCCACGGCACCCGACTGGGCGGGGTTCGCGAAGCCGGCCAGGAGGAGCACGTCCTTCTTCAGCTCGATGGTCTGGGTCCAGATCGCATCGATCAGGGACATCTGCATCTGGGCCACGGCGAGCTGGACGAGGCCGCGGTCGTGGGGGATCTCGCCGCGCCTGTAGCCGGCGAGGATCGAGGAACCGGAGACGTCGCCCTCCACGAGTACCACGGGCGATCCCCAGTTCAGCGCAAGACCCAGGGCGCTCGTGGTCACGCCGGGTGCGCCCTTGGCGGAGGCGAGGGTGATGAGGGCCATGTCAGTTCTCCGGCTCCTCGGTGGGATCGCCGTCGGTGTCCGTGGTGTCGGTGCCGGTGCTGCCCGTGGTGTCCGTGTCAGTGCCGGAGCCGGAGCCCTCGGTGCCGGTGTCCGTGCCGCCGTCCGTGCCATCGGTGCCGGTGCCGTCCTCCGTGCCGTCAGCGTCCCCGGCGGTGGCCGGCTCCCCGCCGAACTCCACGGGAGCGCCGGGCTCCGCGGAGATACCCACGGAAATGCGGTTCACCCAGGCGCGGGACTGGATCTTGCCGGCGTCGGCCTCGTCCACGTGGACGGTGAGGACGCTGCGGTTACCCACCTCGGCGCGTGAGATGAAGGTGGCCTCCCACGGCCCATCGATGGAGACGAGGTCCGTGGAGGAGGCCGGGGTCTCCACCAGCACGAGGGTCTGGCCGTGGGCGAGCGCGATGTTCGGGACGCGGTCCGGCTCGAGGGTCACGGCGATCACGCGCCGCCCCTCCGGGACGCCGAGCGTGGCCCGGTAGGCGGACTCGGTCAGGTTGGTGTCCGCGTACAGGGGCCGCACGGCCACGGAGCCCACCACCTCGGAGAGCCTGCTCCCACCCACGGTGGCCAGGCCCATGTCTACCCCGTCGCGGGGCATCTGCACCACGGCCACGTCCTCGGCGGTGATGGTCTGGCCCACGGGCACGTCCCGGGTCACCTTGATGACGCCCACGGTCTCCTGGCCGCGTGTGGCGAGCCAGACCCCGCCGAGAGCGGAAAGCGAGATGAGCATGAGGGCGAGAGCCATCATCATCGGGTTGCGCTTGCGGCCCACCGGCTTGTCGGAGGCCGCCTCCTGCTGGTTACCCCGCGCACGTGAGGCGCGCGTGGGTGCCGGCTCGGGCGCATTCCGCTCAGGCGCCATCGTCATGTTTCTCCCCCGTCAGTCTCCTGCCGCGGCCGGGCGCCCTCTGGCATCCCGGCGGGCCTCGCCCACTCGGGCGTCCCAGCCGAGGATATGGGCCTCCGGTTCCGAAACTCAACGAAAGTTGGCCCCCTGGGGGCCGTTGTGGCGGAATTCCGGGGCTTGGGACGCGTGATTCCGGTCACCCCCCGAGGTCCCATCCCAAGATTTGAGTGTGATCCAGATCACATTGTTGGAATGTCCTTGCGCAAGACTCCCGCGCAAGACCCGCCCGATTTGATGAAGTCATGGCCCACCGGACATCCGTCCGAGGGAACAGGGGGTTCCCGGGCCAGGGAACCAAGAATCTCAAGGAGACATGGCGATGAGAAGGAACCGCGTTGTGGACATCCGCGACTACTTTGGCGAGGAGTCGAGCCTCGATCTCGTCAGCACCTGGCTCCAGTCCGGACCCAGCACCGGCTGGGAGGACCTCGCCGCCTGCCGTGACGCCGATGTGGCGCACCTCTTCTTTCCGCCGCGCGGCGGCTCCTGCCGCCCCGCCCGCGCGATCTGCTCCGGCTGCCCGGTGCGCTCCGACTGCCTCGCGACAGCCATGATCAACGACGAGCGCGATGGCGTGTGGGGCGGCCTCAACACCGAGGAGCGCGACCGTCTCTCCTTCACCCTCAACGCCGCCCAAGCGTCCTAGAGGCCACCCCGTAGGCGGAATGACATGACCGAGTGCACGCGCCGGGCCACCACCAGGTGGGCCACCTGTCCCTGCGACGGGTGCCGCCGCCTGGCCGCGCGCACCACCAAGTCCGCCCGCCTGGGCATCCTGCCCGCAGCCCGCTCATCCGAGGCGTGGCGGGAGATCGACCGCCTCCTGGAGCGCGGCTGGTCCACCACCGCCATCGCCTCCGCGTGCGGCGTGGCGCTTCCCACCATCGACAACGCCGTGCGGATGCGCGAGCGCACCGGACGTGCCACCGCCTTCCACTACGGCACCGCGGAGAAGATCCTCGCCCACGGCGAGCCCACCCGCGGGGAGATCAGCGCGGAGGGCTCCCGCCGGCGCCTGCGTGCCCTCGCGGTCATGGGCTGGACCATCACCGAACTCTCCGAGCGCAGCGGACTCCACCGCCGCACGCTCTCGATCGTCCGCTCGGATGACGCCGAGCACGTGAAGGTGGAGACCGCGGCCGTCATCACCGCCCTGTTCGACTCCATCGGGATGGAGCAGGGCGGATCGGAGATGATCGCGCGCGAGGCCCGCGCCAAGGGCTGGATCGGGCCGCTCGGCTGGGACGACATCGACGATCTCCTCGAGGTCGGCGGTGCCGTGGAGGGACCCACCGAGCGGTCCGGTCGGACCTTTGTGGACCGTATCGCCGTGGAGCGCGTGGTGGACGGAGCTGCGCAGGGGGCAGCACCGTCTCTCCGCGCCCCCGAGCGCGACGCGGCCATCAGTCTCTTGGCCCGGCGCGGGCTCTCCGACGGGGAGATCGCCACGCGGATGGGCGTCTCCCGCCGCACGGTGCTGCGCCACCGCACCCGCATGGGCCTCCCCGCCCACGCCGCCTAACTACCCGGGCAGACGCAGTGGCGCAAGACCTGCGGGCCGCCTAGGTCTCGATGCGGTTCTCGCCGAAATCCTGGGCGAAGCTGGCGCCCTGCGCGGCGAGCTGCGCCCGGTAGACGTCCGCCCACTCGCCGTAGGGGTGCTCGGCGAGGGCGTCGTTGGAGAAGCGGTGGTCGTCAGTGACCTCGGTGGTGCAGAAGGACGGGATCACGAGGTCCACCACGGGCCCGCCGCGTTCGCACTCGGCGATGACGAGGGGGGCGTTGGTGCCTGCGAACTCGTCGATGACCCAGCCGTCCTCGCCCAGCCAGACGGAGTAGCGGGACTTGGCGAGCGTCTTCCCGCCGCGCCGGCTCATCTCGATGCCCACGTTGATGTCCAGCTCGCGCTCGGCCTCGTAGCGGGTGCCGCCGGCGGAGGGGCCCTTTGCGGTGAGGAAGCACGAATCGAACTCGGGCTCGAAGATCTCGAGCGCGTCCTCTGCGCGCGTGAGGGTGGAGAGGGTCTTGCGCGGGGCGGAGGCCTGGAGGCGCACGCGTAGTCCGTAGCCGTCGCGCGCGAGGAAGTAGGTCTGCACGATCACGGCGGGGCGTTCGGCCGCGAGCAGCTCCTGGGGAAGCTCGGCAACGAAGAAGCGCCGCTCGAACTCGAAGTTCCCATGCCCGTGGGATTCGCTCATTCCCCCACGGTAACGGGGCCGGTGGCCGGAGGGTGCGAGGCTCGCCCTCGTCCCGGTCCGCGCCTGCCCGCGCGGCCTTCCGCCCCGGCCGGTACCGTTCCTGCATGGAATTCACGATCCGTGAGGCCCGACCGGGGGACGAGCACGGCTGGGTCGATATCGCGTGGGCACGCTGGCAGGACACCTACGGCCACCACCTGGGCGAGGACTACTTCACCGAGGAGCGCCGCCAGCGGTGGCTCGACGGGTGGGCGGA
>CAZTOM010000215.1:1889-4395 GCA_964615555.1 uncultured Actinomycetaceae bacterium | reverse complement strand
CGCCGCGCACCGTCCGTACGCAGGCCCACCACGCGCCGTCGCCGGGCCGGTCAGATGTAGATGGCCGGATCCACCAGGTGCTCGACGTCTGCGGACTTGACCTTGCGCTTGACGGCGGCGGGCACGCCCACGGCGACGCCGCCGTCGGGGACGTCCTTGACCACCACGGCGTTCGCGCCCACCTTGGTGTCCGAGCCGAGGTTGATCGGGCCCAGCACCTTGGCGCCGGCGCCGATGACCACGCGGTCGCCCACGGTGGGGTGGCGCTTGCCCTTGGACATGGAGGTGCCGCCCAGTGTGGTGCCGTGGAAGATCGTGACGTCCTCGCCCACCTCGGCGGTCTCGCCAATGACCACGCCCATGCCGTGGTCGATGAAGAGGCGGCGGCCCAGCACCGCACCGGGGTGGATCTCCACCCCGGTCACGGCGCGGGCGGCCTGGGAGAGCATCCGGGCCGGCAGCTTCGCGCCCCGGCTCCACCACAGGTGGGCGAGCCGGTAGGCCCACACGGCGTGCACCCCGGGGTACAGGAGCGCCACCTCGAGCTTGTTGCGGGCTGCGGGATCTTCGCGCAGGGCCGTGCGGAGGTCTTCCGCCATGAGGCGGCGGACCGGGATGCCAGAGTTGTGCACGCTAGTCGACCAGCCCTTCGAACAGCAGGGTGGACAGGTAGCGCTCGCCGAGGTCCGGGACGATCGCCACGATCAGCTTCCCCTCGTTCTCCGGGCGCTGGGCCACCTGGGTGGCGGCGTGGAGTGCGGCACCCGCGGAGATGCCCACCATGAGGCCCTCCTTGGTGGCGGCCTCGCGCGCGGTGGCGATGGCGGTCTCGGAGGGGACGGCGATCACCTCGTCGTAGAGCTCGGTGTCCAGGACCTCCGGCACGAAATTCGCGCCGATGCCCTGGATCTTGTGCGGGCCGGCCGTGCCCTCGGACAGCAGCGGGGACTCCGAGGGCTCCACCGCCACCAGCCGGACGTCCGGGTTCTGCTCCTTCAGGTAGCGACCCGCGCCCGTGATGGTGCCCCCGGTCCCGATCCCGGAGACCAGGATGTCCACCTTCCCCTCCGTGGCCTCCCAGATCTCCGGGCCGGTGGTGGCGGAGTGGCTCTGGGGGTTGGCCTCGTTCGCGAACGGGCGGGCGAGCACGGCACCCTCCGTGGCGGCCACGATCTCCTCCGCCTTCTGGACGGCGCCGCGCATGCCCTCGGAGGCGGGGGTGAGCACCAGCTCGGCCCCGAAGCCGCGCAGGAGCGCACGGCGCTCCTTGGACATCGACTCCGGCATGGTCAGGACCATCGTGTAGCCGCGCGCGGCGGCCACCATGGACAGGGCGATGCCGGTGTTCCCGGAGGTGGCCTCCACGATCGTGCCGCCGGGCTGGAGCTCCCCGGAGGCCTCGGCGGCGTCGATGATCGCCACCCCGATCCGGTCCTTGACCGAGTTGGCGGGGTTGTAGAACTCGAGCTTCGCCACCACCTCCGCCGGGGCACCCTCGGCGAGCCGGTTGATTCGGACGAGGGGGGTGTTACCAACTGCCTTGGTGATGTCTGCGTGGATCACTGCTACTCCTTGTGTCTGCTGGGGGTCCGCGGTAGGTGTCTGCTGGGGGTCCGCGGAAACCATCGGATGGGACGGGGAAAGGCTGCGGGAGCGCCCAGCACACGCGAACGCGCGCTACTAGAGCCGGACGCTCAGGAGACAGCAGCACGCACAGGAGACGGGAACGCGGGCGATGCTCATCGCGTCTCTCCTCTCGACCGTGCGTTGTTGAAGGCGAAACTACCCCAGCCCTCCGCGCCCCGCAATACCGTCTCACTCCCGCACCCCCGCGCCCCGCTCACTCCCGGGCCCCCGCGCCCCGCTCACTCCCGCGCCCCTGCGCCCCGCGCACGGACCCACCGCCCACGCGCGGACCCACCGCCCACCCGCGTGGGGCTGTTGCCGATTTGCGTCGGTATTCCGACGGCGCCACCCGCCTTCCGCTTCCGGCTATCCCCTCCGGGAGGCGAGCGTGTTGAGCGTGCGGGCGGCTGTCTCCGCGTCGTCCACGGTGACGACGAATGCACCGCCCGAGGCGCGTTCGACCACGAGGCCCTCGCCCTTCCGGGTAACGATCCCGGTCTCCCGCCCGTTCGTGCGGTAGCCCCAACCCCCGAACTCACCCATGGGGGAGACCTCGCGGGTGTCCGCACGGACCACCTCCGCGAGGGAGACCCGGATGGTGGGGAACCCGATCACGGACCGGGCGGCGAGGCCCTCGGCATCGATCCGAACACGGAAGAAGAGGAAGGCAACCAGGGCGGCAAGGACCAGGACCATCACCGGCAGCAGAACCCACATCCCCGCCGTGGCCATCCACACCGCCAGGATGATGACGGGCAGGAACAGCACTCCGATCCCGATCAACACGCCACGGGTGGGACCCACGGAGCCCTCCCAGCTCGCCCGCGTGGCCTCGTCGCCGTGGAGCCGGGGCGCGTCGTCGGGAATGGGACCGGTGGCA
>CAZTOM010000215.1:0-1789 GCA_964615555.1 uncultured Actinomycetaceae bacterium | reverse complement strand
CCCGAACTCGAGGACGAACTGCTCGGGCGTACCGAAGCGGTCCGGGCCGCGGGTTCCCCAGTGCAGCGCCACGTCCGGAGGCAGGCGGTGCGTGTTCGCAAGCACGAAGGCGATCGCTCCCAGGAGGAGGAGGGCTGGCACGCCGAGGCCCACCAGGAGGGCGCGCGGGTAGGGGGACTTGGCCGCCGGTTCGCTCATACCCGTACCTCTACCTCTCGTTCGCCTGCGTCCACCAGGACACCCCCACCGGAGGTGAGTGCCGCCACCATGGCGGCCAGTGCGTCCGGATCGTCTGTGGCCAGTGTGAACACCGCCTCGCGTCCGTAGGCCACGTCCACCACGTCCACGCTACCTGCGCCCCGCGCCTCGAGCTCGGAGCGGATCCGCCCCGCCTCCGCGTGGGGCAGGGCGAGCGTACGCAGGGCGCGGGTGACCACGCGAACCCGGGGGACGCCGTCGAGGGCGGTACTAACGCTGTCCGAGTAGGCGCGCACGAGCCCGCCCGTCCCCAACTTCACGCCGCCGAAGTAGCGGGTGACCACGGCCACCACGTTGGTGAGTCCGCTGCCGCGCAGGACCTCCAGCATGGGGCGGCCGGCGGTGCCGGAGGGCTCGCCGTCGTCGGAGGATCGCTCGACCTCCTGGGCGCTGGGCACCTCCACGATGAATGCGGAGCAGTGGTGGCGCGCATCCGGGAACTCGACGCGCGCGGCGGCGACCACCGCGCGAGCGGCCTCCTCGGTGTCCGCCCGGGCGACGGTTGCGATGAACCGCGAGCGGCGGACCTCGATCTCCCGCGTGGTCACGGAGCCGCGGGCGGGACGGTGTCGCGGCGTTTCCATACCCCGATCCTGCCAGCAGCCGTGGGGAGGGGCGGAATCTTGTTGGGGCGGCGCCAGGTAGGGCAGGGCCCCGCAACGGGTGACCACGCGACCCTCCACCTGCGGTAGGCTCGTGCGGTTGCCACCCAACCTTGGCCAATCTCACACCCCGCACCCGCCCGCGCGGCTGGCGCGTGGGGGAGTGCGGCTGGCAGAGTAGAGCGTTGGTTGATTCGTACCCACGGAAAGGAGCGGCAGGGCAATGGCAGTTCCCAAGCGCAAGATGTCCCGCAGCAACACCCGCTCGCGCCGGTCCCAGTGGAAGGCGGAGCTCACCGATCTGGTGAACATCCGCGTCCGCGGCCGCGTGATCCAGGTGCCGCGTCGCCTCGCGAAGGCCTACCAGAAGGGCCTGGTCGTCGAGGACTAAGCACTCGCACACGATGGAGGGGATCCCGGAAGGGGTCCCCTTTTCGTTTCCCCTGTGCTGCTGTGGCGCTGAGGGTTTCCGACGACGGCGCACCCACCTCCCGATTTCGGCGTGCCCCGGGCCGTGCCTGCCTGGTGGTGCGCCGGACGGCTGTCGGGCGGTCCGGGCGGTCCGGCGAGCCCGGCTAACCGGCGGGCCACTCCCGGTAGCGGCCGCGCAGCACCCCGAGGGTGTCGCCCTCCGCGAGTTCCACGTGGTTGATCACACCGCGCACGAGAACGTTCCACCCGATCGGTGATGGCTCGCCGGTGATCCGTAGCCCGAACCACGTGCATCCGGTGACCACTGGACCGAAATCGGTCTGCGTGAAGTCTGTGAGGCGCCAGATCCCGCCGGGCGCGGGCGCGAGTTCTGCGGCGGCGTCGGCGAGAAGGCGGTGCTCTGTCTGCAGCAGGCTCACGGCCACGCGGCCGGATTCAAGGGCCGAGTCCAGGAGGTCAGTGCTCTCCTTGAGGAGGCCCGCGGCCTCCGGGGGCTC
>CAZTOM010000214.1:0-4400 GCA_964615555.1 uncultured Actinomycetaceae bacterium | reverse complement strand
TATGGGAACCGCACTGATCACCGGAGCATCCGCCGGGCTCGGACTCGAGTACGCCTGGCAGCTCGCCACCGCCCAGCACGACCTCGTCCTGGTGGCCCGCCGCGAGGGCCGGCTCACCGACATCGCGGAGGAGATCCGCAACGTGGCGGGAGTCAGCGTGGAGGTGCTCGCGCGGGACCTCGCGGACCGCGCCCAGCTCGAGGACGTGGCGGCCCGCCTCCGCGCGGACACCCCGTCACCCGTGGGGCTCCTGGTGAACAACGCCGGCTTCTCCCTGGGCAAGAGCTTCCTTCGCTGCGCAATCGAGGACGAGGAGCGCGCCCTCGACGTCCTCGTCCGAGCCGTCATGGTCCTCTCCCACGCCGCCGCCCTCACCATGCGGGAGCGGGGGAGGGGCGCCATCCTCAATGTCTCCTCCATGGCCCAGGCCACCGCCATGGGCACCTACGCCGCCAACAAGGCGTGGGTGCGCTCCTTCACCGAGGGCCTCGCCACCGAGCTCGCCGGGAGCGGCGTCACCGCCACCGCCACCCTCCCCGGCTACGTCCACACCGACTTCCACGCCACCGCCGGTATCCGCAAGGACCGTCTGCCCGAACCGCTGTGGCTCTCCGCCGAGCAGGTGGTGGAGGAGTCCCTGGCCGCCGTCCGCCGGGGCGAGGTCATCAACGTCCCCTCCCTGCGCTACAAGGCGGCGACGGCGGCGCTCACCCTGCTCCCGCGTGCCCTCACCCGCAGGCTCACCGGCGTGCGCGCGTACCGCCGCGCGCTTCCTTCCGAAAACTAGCGGGCGGTGCCCCCACGAACTAGCGGGGCGCCGCCACCCGCGGATTGACCGGGCCCCGCTTCCCACGCACTAGGCTGGGAGCCATGAGCAACGACACCCACCGGGACCGCCTAGCTGAACTCGTGGCGGAGATCGCCGTGGTGCGCGGCAGGGTCACCCTGGCCTCCGGCAAGGAGTCCGACTACTACGTGGACATGCGCCGTGCCACCCTCCACCACGAGGCGGGACCGCTGATCGGGCACGTGATGCTGGACCTCCTGGACGAGCACGGCTACGGTCCGGGCGAGATCGAGGCCGTGGGCGGCCTCACCCTCGGCGCGGACCCCGTGGCGCTCGGCATCATGCACGCCGCCGCATCCCGCGGGCTGGAACTGGATGCGTTCGTGGTCCGCAAGGAGGCCAAGACCCACGGTATGCAACGGCGCATCGAGGGCCCCGACGTGGCTGGGCGGCGGGTGGTGGCCGTTGAGGACACCTCCACCACCGGGGGCTCGGTCCTCCAGGCCGTTGCCGCGTTGCGCGAGGCAGGTGCGCAGGTGGTGGCCTGCGCCGTCGTCGTGGATCGGGACACGGGAGCACGTGAGGCGGTGGAGGAGGAGGGACTGCCCTACCTGGCCGCCCTCGGGCTGGCAGACCTGGGGCTCTGAGGGCCCCTATCCTTCGCGCGGACCCCGCGCTGTGGTTGGATGATCCTGTGCCATCAGGCGCACGGACAACGGGAGGGACCGGACATGCCGGCTTGGCAGATTGCACTGATCGTGGTGGGCGTCATCCTCGTGGCGCTCGTCCTGTGGTTCATCGCCACCTACAACAGCTTCGTGGCGTTGCGGAACCGCGTGGAGGAGGCGTGGCGGCAGATCGACGTGGAGCTGAACCGGCGCCATGACCTGATCCCCAACCTGGTGGAGACCGTGAAGGGCTACGCGGCGCACGAGCGCGGCACCCTCGAGGCCATCACCAACGCACGCGCGAGCGCTGTGTCCGCCGGCGCGGACCGGGCGCAGCAGGTGCAGAGCGAGAACATGCTGACCGAGGCCATCGGGCGCCTGTTCGCCGTGGCCGAGCAGTACCCGCAGCTCCAGGCCGATGCGAACTTCCGCCAGCTCCAGTCCGATCTGACCGCCACCGAGGACCGGATCGCCAACGGCCGGCGCTACTACAACGCCGTGGTCCGCGAATTCAACACCAAGCTCGAGACCTTCCCGGCCTCGATCGTGGGCTCCATGACCGGATTCCGCCGCGCCACCTACTTCGAGGCGCAGGGCGCCCAGCGTGAGAACGTGCAGGTGGACTTCGGCCAGGGCGGTGGCGCCCGGCCGAGTGCCGGCTCTGCCGACGCGGGCGCGGGTTCGGCGCAGTACGGGCCGCCCCAGGGCCAGCCGCAGGGATACACCGGGCAGCAGCCCGGGCAGGGTGGGCCGCACGGGTACACCGGGCAGCAGGGCCAGGGCGGGCAGTACGGTGGTCAGCCGGGCGGGCCGCAGGGCTACCCGCCGCAGTCTCCGCAGCAGTGACACCTGCGCACGAACACGAGCACGACGCCGGCCGCGAGGTCGGCTTCGGCCCGTTTCCGGGCGGGCGTGAGGCCTGGCCCGCGGATCCCCGGCTCGATCCCGAACTCCTCGAGCACGGGGACGCCCGCAACGTGGAGGACCGGTTCCGATACTGGTCGCTCGAGGCGATCGTCGCCGAGCTCGACACCCAGCGCAGCCCCCTCCAGATCGCCATCGAGAACCTCGGCCACGACTTCAACATCGGCTCCGTGGTCCGCACCGCCAACGCCTTCAACGTGGCCGCCGTACACGTGGTGGGCCGCCGGCGCTGGAACCGCCGTGGCGCCATGGTCACCGACCGCTACCTCCACGTCCACCACCACCCGGACGTGGCCGCGTTCGTCCGCTCCCTCCCCACGATTCGCGCCCGGCCCGTCGACGACGGCGCCCACTCCCCGCCGCAGCAGCCTCCGCGCGCGCCGAGGCTTCCGCTCATCGGGATCGACAACATTCCCGGCTCCATCCCCCTGGAGGGAGCCGAACTGCCGCGCGAGTGCGTGCTGGTGTTCGGGGAGGAGGCAGCGGGGCTGTCCGCGGAGATGGCCGCCGCGTGTGACCGGGTCCACCACATCAGCCAGCACGGCTCCACCCGCTCCATGAACGTGGGCGCAGCAGCCGCCATCGCCATGTACGAGTGGGCCCGCCAGCACCTCTAGGAGTGCGCAGAGACATTGGCGCGTGTCCGTCACAGGCCAACGTGAATGGGGGTGTGTCCGTCACAGGCCATTGAGAAATGTACTGAGCGGCGTCACAAAGGCGCCGTGACTACACAGCCCCAATGTGACGGCGTCGACTGCATTGTCCAATGCTCGTGGGGCTCCCAATGCTCGCGAGGACGTGCGGCGCTGACGCACGGAGGGGACGCCGTCGGGGGGTTAGAGGTAGCGCATCACGGGAGGTGCGATGGTGACAATCAGCAGGGTGATGAGCCCGGTGAGGTTCCCGTAGCGGGTGAACCAGCGGTAGTACCCGATGGCCAGGGCAAAGGAGAGCAGGAAGCCCATGAGGGCCACGCCGGTGTGGACGAAGGTGAGGCCCTGCTCGTCCTCGGTGGCGATGTTCTCCAGCAGGGACTGGGCGAACATCAGCATGAAGATGACCACGGTGATGGAGCCGGCGGCGGCGAGGAGGTGCTGCCACCAGGGCCGGCGGGGGAGTGGCTCGTTGGGGATGACCTCGCGGCCCAGCGGATCGAGGTCGGCCGTGGGCGTACCGCGAGTGTGGAGCTCCGGGCTCGTCATCTCCTGGGGCATGGACGAATTCTACGGTGGGAGGGTGACGCTGGCTACAAAGAGGCGCACTTCGTGGGACGTGCACCGGGTGCGCGCGTGCATGGGTGGGACCGTGCCGGGGTCCGACCGGGGTCCGGTCCCACCCCGCCCACGACCCGCGCACGTACCGGAACTGGGCCCGATCGCGTCCCTGACGCCTGACCATGGGCCCACATGGGGACCCAGATGGGTGGGATACTCAAGGAGACGACGTCACCGAACACACGGAGGATAGAGCGATGCCCATCGCAACCCCAGAGCAGTACGCAGCGATGCTGGACCGGGCGAAGGAGAAGAAGTTCGCCTACCCGGCCATCAACATCACCTCGTCTCAGACCATCACCGCGGCTCTCCAGGGCTTCGCAGAGGCCGAGTCGGACGGCATCATCCAGGTCTCCGTAGGCGGCGCCGAGTACGGCTCCGGCTCCACCATCAAGGACCGCGTGGCCGGTTCCCTGGCGCTCGCGGCCTACGCCCGCGAGGTGGCCAAGAACTACCCCGTGACCATCGCCCTGCACACCGACCACTGCTCCAAGGACAACCTGGCCTCCTGGGTGCGCCCGCTCCTCGAGATCGAGGCCGAGCAGACCAAGCGCGGCGAGGACCCCACCTTCAACTCCCACATGTGGGACGGCTCGGCCGTTGAGCTGGGCGAGAACCTCGAGATCGCCAAGGAGCTCCTGGAGCTCTCCAACAAGGCCAACACGATCCTCGAGATCGAGATCGGCGTTGTGGGCGGCGAGGAGGACGGCGTCGCCCACGAGATCAACGAGAAGCTCTACACCACGG
>CAZTOM010000213.1:0-4421 GCA_964615555.1 uncultured Actinomycetaceae bacterium | reverse complement strand
CGACGAGGTGGGCGGCGACGAGCTCATCGAGAAGGTCCAGGGCGGCTACACAGACTTCGATGCTGCCGTGTCCACCCCGGATCTCATGGGCAAGGTGGGCCGCCTCGGCCGCGTGCTCGGCCCCCGTGGCCTCATGCCGAACCCGAAGACCGGCACCGTGACGATGGACGTGGCCAAGGCCGTGTCCGACATCAAGGGTGGCCGCATCGAGTACCGCGTGGACAAGCACGGCAACCTCGCCTTCATTATCGGCAAGGTGTCCTTCACCGAGGACCAGCTGCTCGACAACTACGCCGCCGCGCAGGAGGAGATCCTCCGCGCCAAGCCGGCGAGCTCGAAGGGCCGCTACATCCTCAAGGCCACCATGTCCACCACCATGGGCCCCGGCATCCCGCTGGACGGCACCAAGACCCGTCAGTCCTTCGGAGCCGCCGAGTAGGCGTTTCCCTAGGACTCAGCCCCGAGGAGGGCCCGGCTGCATGCCGGGCCCTCCTCGTGTTTCTGTGTGCTGGCGCGTTGGGAGCTTAGACCTCGTGCTCTGCGGTGCCGCGCGGGCGGAGGGAGGGCGAATCGGTTCCCTCACCGCGGACCATGCCCTCGAGGACGGCGGTGACGGCGTCGGCGGCGGAGTGGCGCGGTTCCCAGCCGAGTTCGCGGCGGGCGCGGGTGTTGTCCATGAGTGGGACGGCGAGCCCCATGTCCAGCCATCCGGGATCGGCGGCGGCGAGCCGGGCGGAGTAGGCGAGGGAGGCGGCGGCCCGGACGAGCCCGGGCGGGAGCTCCACGTAGCGGCCGTGGTCCACGATCTCGGCGAGATCGCGGGGGCCCAGGATGTCGTCGGCGCAGACGTTGAAGGCGCCGGAGGCGCGGTGCACCACGGCAAGGGCGTAGGCGCGGCCAAGGTCCTCGCCGTGGACGGCCTGGAGCGCGATCCCGCGGGGGAGGGGGAGCAGGGGTGGGCGGCCGTGGCCGAGCAGTTGGACGGGGAGCACCGGGGAGAGGAAGAAGCGCTGGATCTGTGAACCGGCGTCCTCGTGGAAGATGAGGCCGGGACGGATGCGCGCGATTGTCAGTCCGGGATGGGCTGCCTCCGCGTGGTCCAGGACCCGCTCCTGGGCGGCCTTGTCCACCGAGTAGTGGGAGGAGGAGATGCCGCGGGTGGGCCAGGACTCGTCGCGGATGCCCTTGACCGGATCGGGCGAGTAGGCGCCCACGGAGGAGGCGACCACGAGGTGGGGGACGCCGGCCGCGACGGCAGCCTCGACCACGTGCCTGGTGCCGTCCACGTTGACGCGCCTGAGGAGGTCGCGATCCCGGTTCGGCTGGATCAACCAGGCGAGGTGGATGATGGCGTCCGCGCCGGCGAACGCCTCGGTCAACTCCGCGACGGCCTGCTCCCGGCTGGTGTGGGCGGCGATGTCGATGGCGCGCCACTCGGCGTGGTGGTAGGGCTCGGCATTCGGGTCCGGCAGCCGCCGGGCGATCCCGAGGACAGAGCTGATACTGGGTGTGGATGCGAGGGCCCGCAGGACGCACGTGCCCGCGTTCCCACTGGCTCCGACGATGACGACTCGCATGGGGAACTCCCTCCGCTCGCGTCCCTCCACGGTAACCGGGGGCGTGCGGGGCCGCCATCGCGGGGTGTGGCCGGGGCGGTTCGTGGGGTGGGCACGGTGCATCGGTTCTGATCGGCGTGCCGGGTTGGTGGGGGCAGGAAGACTGCGTCGCTGCAGGTGGGGCGTGTGCACTTCCAGTGGTCGGCGGCGCCGGGGTTGCGTAGTCTCTAGGGGTTGGCCTGCACTCCGAGTGCGGGCCGGTGAGGAGATCCCGATGGGGACCAAGATGGGCAGGACGGCTGCGGCGCTCGGCGCCGCAGTGGTGGCAGGCACGATGGTGGTGGCGTGCACGGGCGGGGATGGAACCCCGAATGGGGGCTCGGCGGACGGGACGGCCGAGGTGACATCCCCCGGTGGGACGGCCGGGGCGCCGGAGGAGTCCGAGACCGGGCCGACCGTGACGGTACCCCCGGATGCGGGAGATGCCGGCGAGCCCGGTGAGACGGCGGAGCCGGCCCCCACGGCGTCGGTGGAGCCGTCACCCACGCAGGGGGCGGGCGAGACGGGGAGCCCGTCCGAGCCCGCGGAGGATGAGCCCATCGATCCCGGCACGTTGCCCGGGTACGAGACCGGATTCACGCCGTCGATCGAGTTCGAGGGCACGCCCGCCGGCTTCACCGCCAACGAGGAGGTGCTCGCGGAGGACTGGGCGCCCCAGTGGATCGGGGAGAACGGGTGCGAGTACCAGGCCATGCCGTTCGACTACGAGACCGTCGAGGACCTCGGTGGGACCAGCAGCGTCGAGGCGTCCGTTGAGCGACTGCAGGGCCTCCTCGCGTTCCACGGCGACGAGGGCGGGCGCGGCTTCGGCCTGGCCACCTTCCCGGGGGCCGACGGCGCAACTTCCGTCCCGTTCGTCACTACCGGTGGCGCGAGCCCCGACGGCACGCTCCTGATGGTTGCCACGACGGCGAGCCACGCGCCCCTCGAGGGTGCCGACGGCTTCCGCGCCTGGGGATTCGACGTCACCTACCGCTGCCCGGCCGAGGTGGAGGACATGCAGACCGGCTGGAATGCGATCAGCGAGACCGCGCGGGTCACGATGGCCTACAACGAGGAGCTCCCGGAGCAGGACTGGCCACTGCCGGGGGGCGTGGACTGACGGGAGTGGCCGACTAGCAGGGGACTGGCCGCCGCCGGGGGCGTGGACTGACGGGATCTGCCGAGTGGCGGGGATCACCCGGCGATCCCCGCCTCCTGCTTTGCCATGGGCGGGGCGCGGGTCCTAGACTGGCCAGTGCCCAAGACCGCCGGTTGGCCACATTCGTGTGGCACGAAGTCCTCAGGGAACCTGCGCAGGTGAACATGGTAGCTTCCTGCAAGCCCCGTGCCGTCTGCGCACGGGGCTTTTCTGTTGGCTTGGACGGCGGCACCTACTGGAAGGAGAGGCCATGGCGAGGCCCGACAAGGCAGCGGCAGTTGCCGAGCTGACGGAGAGCTTCCGTCAGTCATCGGCGGTGCTGTTGACCGAGTACCGCGGCCTGAGTGTCGGCCAGCTCAAGGAGCTGCGCCGTTCACTGTCAGGTATCGCAACCTACGCCGTGGCGAAGAACACTCTGGCGGCTATCGCGGCCAAGGACGCGGATCTCGGGGAGTTCTCCGAGATGCTCGTCGGCCCCAGCGCGCTGGTCTTCGTCGATGGCGAAGCACCGGACGCGGCTAAGGCGCTGAAGACCTTCGCCAAGGCGAATCCGATGCTGGTGATCAAGGGCGGAGTCATGGACGGCAAGGTGCTGTCCGGTGACGACGTCTCCAAGCTCGCCGAGCTCGAGTCCCGCGACGTTCTGCTTGCCAAGGCTGCTGGAGCCCTCAAGGCCTCCATGTTCCAGGCTGCATACGTCTTCACCGCGCCCGCCTCCAAGGCTGTGCGCACCATCGAGGCCCTGCGCGAGAAGCAGGCCGCTGCCGAAACGGCTGCGGAGTAATTCAACCCCTGCTCGCGTAGCAGAAAGACAGGAAGGAACGCCATCATGGCGAAGCTCAGCACTGACGAGCTCATCGATGCTTTCAAGGAGCTCACTCTCATCGAACTCTCGGACTTCGTGAAGAAGTTCGAGGAGGTCTTCGAGGTCACCGCCGCGGCCCCGGCCGCTGTTGCCGTGGCCGCCCCGGCCGCTGGCGGCGCCGGCGGCGACGCCGCCGCGGAGGAGGAGAAGTCGGAGTTCGACGTGATCCTCGAGTCCGTGGGCGACAAGAAGATCCAGGTCATCAAGGAGGTCCGCGCCCTGACCTCCCTCGGCCTCAAGGAGGCCAAGGACCTCGTGGACGGCGCCCCCAAGGCCGTGCTCGAGGGCGTTGCCAAGGAGCAGGCCGACAAGGCCAAGGAGCAGCTCGAGGGCGCTGGCGCGACCGTCACCCTCAAGTAGTTCCACCCCGGGGGCCCCGGCCCCCACATGTCAGGAGGCTCGCGCCAATGCGGCGCGAGCCTTCTGGCGCATCCGCATCTCCTGCGTGTCAGGACTCACACCCCGCTCGCTTTACGGACCGGTGTCACGAAACTAAACTGTTGCTTTGCGCTGACAACCCCCATCCCCACACGGGACAGGTGTGCCCAGCGCAGTGTGCACACGATTTAACGCAGGGAAGGACACCCTTTGGCTGCCTCGCGCACCCCTTCTGCCCCCAATGTTAAGACTGCGACCACGGGTCGCGTCTCCTTTGCCAAGATCAAGGAACCAATGCAGGCACCTGACCTGCTGGGACTCCAGACCGAGAGCTTCGACTGGCTGCTCGGCAACGAGACCTGGCAGGCGCGCGTCGCCGACGCCGAGAAGCGTGGCGACCGTAACGTGCCCACCACGTCCG
>CAZTOM010000212.1:0-4421 GCA_964615555.1 uncultured Actinomycetaceae bacterium | reverse complement strand
TCCCGCGCGCTCAAGCTGCTCGCCAAAGAGCTCGAGGTGCCGGTGATCGCGGTGGCCCAGCTCAACCGTGGCCCGGAGCAGCGCACGGACAAGAAGCCGATGATGTCCGATCTGCGCGAATCGGGTTCGCTGGAGCAGGATGCGGACGTGGTGATGCTCCTGCACCGCGAGGACGCCTACGATCGGGACTCCGCCCGCGCCGGTGAGGCGGACATCATCGTGGCCAAGCACCGAAACGGCCCTACCGACACCATCTCGGTGGCGTTCCAGGGCCACCTCTCCCGCTTCGCGGACATGGCGCGCGAGGGGTTCTGAGCGCGTCGAGTCAGCGCTCGCGGCCGGGACCGCGTTGTCGATGGAGATCGCGGACTCGTGGTTGACGCCATTCCGCGGGCCGACGCGCACACCTCGCTCGTTCCACCCGACGGTAGAATTTGCGCGTGAGCACGATGAACATCAAGGATCCGCGGGTCCACGAGATGGCCCACAGGTTGGCCAGACTCCAGGGCACCACGGCCACTGGCGCCGTGCGATCCGCGCTCGAGGAGGCCCTCGCCCGGGAACTCGCCCAGCACGTGGACCGAGATGCCGCCCTCACACGGCTCCAGGCTCGCGTGGCGGGCAGCACCGCGGAGTGGCTGACGGACGAGGACCTCTATGACGAGGAGGGTCTGCCCCGATGATCATGGACGCCTCGGCCGCGGTTGCCATGCTGCGGGGCGAACCCGAGTCCGCCCAGCTCTTGGAGGCGCTCAAGGCGGCTCCGGTCGTCCGGATGTCCGCAGCGTCGGTCCTCGAACTGGCCATCGTTATGCGCCCGCACGGCCCTGAGATCGTGGACGACTTCATCCGGGACATGGGCATACAGGTGATCGGTGTGGACACCGAACACCTCGCGTGGGCGCGTCATGCGCATACCCACTTCGGCCGGGGATCCGGCTCGGCTGCCAAGCTCAACTTCGGAGACTGCTTCTCCTACGCAGCCGCCCGTGCCACGGGCGAGCCTCTCCTCTTCACTGGGGACGACTTCGCAGCGACGGATGTGGCGAGGGCCCTCTAGCGACACCACGGCCCGCCGACCCGTGCTGCGCCAGGCTTAGCCCGATTTGCGGCGGAAGACCCGGCGCTGCGAACCCGCGGCGGCCGCCCCGTGCGGCCCCTTCACCTTTGCGCCCCCAGCGGCGCCGCCGCCATGCTGCTGCGACTTCTTCCTCTCAAGGGCCTCGCGCATCTTCGCCTTCACCGAATCGGCGTCACCCTCCACGTGGCCCGCCGGTGCGGGCACCTCCGCCGGTCCCTCCGAAGGCCCGCCGTCCTCGCCCGCAGGCTCGGACTCGCTTTCATCCTCTGCGGAGTCGTCCTCCGAGGGCTCGTCGCCCTCGGTCGCGTCCTGCGCGACCTCTGCCTGCTGCTGGGCGAGGTCCTCCTTCGCGAGCTTCGCCTCCGCCTCCGCCTGTTCCTTCGAGGGGGCCTGGGTCCGGACCTTCTCTCCCGCGTTCGTTCCCTGCACCATGGTGTCCTCCTAGAATCTCGGCGTACCGCCGCTCCGCGGCGTACCCGCCCAGTCTCTCGCGCCCGCATCCACCCCCGCCACTTGTTATCCGCGCGGCCGCGCCTCCTGATGCCGCTTCACTGTCCCCTCCTGCTCGTCCCCCGTCCGACTCCACCACGCCTCTCATCAGGGCCACAGCGTGGATCGGAGTGCACTCGGCGCCCTGATTGGGCAGACTGGCCCCGTGGCTCCCTCCCACCGAAGTGTCACCACGCCAAAGTGCGGCGTGGTGGTCGAGATTCCCGAGGCCGAACTGGTGGTGGGACAACACCGCCTCCGCCTCGACTCCTCCGCCGCCGGCGGACTCCCAGCCCATGTGACGGTGATCTTCCCGTTCGTCCAGGAGCACGAACTGGACCGGGACGTTGTCTCCCGCCTCGCCCGTGCCGTGGCCACCGTGCCCGCCTTCCGCTACCGCTTCGAGCACACGAAGTGGTTCGGCAGCCGAGTCCTCTGGCTCGCTCCCGACGACTCCGAACCCTTCGCCAACCTCACGCACGCCGTTCTCTCCGAGTTCCCTGACCTCGAGCCCTATAACGGGGAGGTCGCGGAGATCATCCCCCACCTGACCGTCGGCTACGACCGTGAGCTCGCCGAGCTCCAGGAAGCGGAGACCGCCCTCCAACTCGAGCCCGCCGTGGTGGGCGAGGCGAGCACGGTGGTGGTCATGTGTGCCGGCTCGGATGGGGTCTGGCAGCGCCGACTCACCCTCCCCCTGGGCTGAGCTACGTCCCCGCAGGAACCGCTCAGGAGCGCGAGTACCCCAGGTCTCCGCGTCCGGGGCGGAGGTTCTTCACCAGCAGCACGCCGAGCAGCACCGGCACCACGAGGTAGGCCCAGCGGATACCCACGTAGTCCGCGAGCACCGCCAGCACGAGCGGCGCCAGGGCCACCGCGCTACCGATTCCGAGTGTTCCGAGCTGCGCGGCGCGCTCGCGCTTGGAGGGATCGGCCATCACCAGCCGGAAGAGTGAGGCCGGGTAGAGCACTGCGATCCCGAGGCCCGCCACAAACAGCCCAATCACGGCACCCACCGGCCACGGGCTGCCCCAGAAGAGGGCGAAGCCCACCAGCCCGAGGAATGCACCCAGAAGGACCAGATGGCGGGCCTCGTGCCGGTCCATCAGCGGCCCCCCGAAGATCCTCCCCCCGGCCATGCCGGCCAGGAACACGGAGACCCCCACGGCCGCCGAGGCCTCCTGGACCTGATGCCACTCCACCAGTGCGGCGGCGGACCAGAACACCAGGGAGAACTCGGCGCCCACTGCCAGCGGGATGTCTGTCCAGCGCCCGATCACGGCCCGGAGCGGAAGGGCGGGGGCATCCTGATCGGGTGAGGAGGCGTCGGGCGCGGATGGGGCCGGCGAGCGCAGGCTGAGGAGCAGCGCCGCAGCGCCGGCGATCACGGGGACGGCGTATCCGATGCGCCATCCCACCTGGAGGGTCAGGGCGAGCGCCACGGCGAGCGGCGCCACGATCGCCCCGAGGGAGCCGAGCGCGTTCGCCTCGGTGATGGCGCGGGCGGAGCGTCGGCCGTGGAGGGCGGAGAAGCGCACCGGGATCACGAGCGCCACGAGCGCCCCACCCAGCCCGAACACGAATGCTCCGATCCCGATCGCGAGCCGGGAGGGTGCCATCATGAGTGCCGGTCCGAGCACCGTGAGCGCGAGAGCCGCGACCACCGTGCGGTGCAGGCCTACGCGCCGCACGAACATCCCGCCCACGAGCCCCACCACCACCAGCGCGGAGGAGTAGAGCGTGGGATAGAACGCGACGCCCGTCCGCGGCACGCCGAACTCCCCCTGGAGGGGCAGCAGGATTGCGCCCATGCCGTTGATCCCCCATGCGCCCAGCAGGTACGCGGCGTACAGGAGCAGCGTCTCGGTGCCGCGCCAGCCGGGAGTGCGCGTGGGCGCTGGTGAGAGGGGGGCGGACACGGACTCTCCTCGAAGGGTGGGATGGTGGCGGGTTGGCCGGGCGGGGCTGTGGGCCGTCGTGGGGCGCGGGGGCCGTACGGAGGCTCTGGCGTGCTGGACCGCGGCTGGGCATGGCGCGCAGTCGGGCTCCGGGTGGACCGCAGCCGGGCTGTGGGCCTCGGCGCGTAGCCGGGTCCATGCGCAGGGGCACCGTCCCACGATAGTCCTCCTGGGGCCATATCCCGTTCCGGTGGCCACCAGTTGCCGCCGTGGCCCTCGACGCACCCGCCCGCCTGAATCTGACCCCGCCCGCCGTCGCCAACGGGCCCCGAACCCGTCCGCCTCCGAACCCCTCCGCCCCTTCGCCCACAGCGGCGATACTGGGGGCATGACCGCCGTCTCCTCCCCCGTCGCCGGCGCCGTACTCCCGCTCTCCGCGGTGCCCGATCCCGTCTTCGCCGCGGAGATGGTGGGCTCCGGCGTCGCCATCGATCCCCTCCGCCCCGCCCCCTCCGAGCGCTCTCTCGCCCTCGCGCCGATCGCCGGCAGGCTCATGAAGGCCTTCCCGCATGCGTACGTGCTGCAGGGCGAGGCCCTGGACGTGCTCGTCCACCTCGGCATCGACACGGTGGGCCTCAAGGGCGAGGGTTTCACCCTGCTCGCCGAGGAGGGCGCGGAGGTCGAATGCGGCACCCCGGTGGTGGAGTGGAGCCCGGGCGAGGTGGAGGCGCGGGGCCTGTCCCCCCTGGTGCTCGTGTGCGTGCTCGGCACACCGCCCGGTGCGGTTGATCCAGGACCGGAGGGCCGCCGCGTGGCCGCCGGGGACGCCCTCTTCGCCCTGCCCCAGCTCTGACCGCGCCTCCGGTTCTACCCCGCCACCCACCCCACGCGCACCCGCACCCGCACCACAGCGCACACCACCCGCACCACAGCGCACACCACCCGCACCACAG
>CAZTOM010000211.1:3284-4423 GCA_964615555.1 uncultured Actinomycetaceae bacterium | reverse complement strand
CGCTTGGTATACCGTTCTTGGATGCGAAAACTGCGCGAATCCAGATTCCGCGCTGCGGCCGCTTTCGCAGCAATGGTGCTGATCAGCGGCTCAGCGCTCACCGCGTGCGGGCCGGATTCACCAGGAGCTGGGGGGACTTCCGGTACGTCCGAGCCCGCTGGGCAGGCAACCGCCGCGCCCCCACTGAGGACCGAGTACACCAGCCCGGCCACCACGAAACCAAGCCCGGAGAAGCCGACCCCCGGTAAGACCACCGGGACCCCCACCGGCGATCCAGACCCAGACCCCACTGGCGATCCGAGCGAGGCCCCCACCACGGCATCGCCGAGTCCCACCCCGACCGCGGCTTCGCCCACCACATCGCCACGTCCCACCCCGGCACCGACCACAGCGCCGCGCCCCACGCAGCCTGCGCCCACGCCGCCGCCACCGCCTCCCACCACGCCTCCCACCACGCCGCCCCCACCGCCGCCCACCACCCCGCCACCGGCTCCGCCTGCCAACACGGCACCCGCCGCCTGGGCGGGAAAGGACTGGGAGGTCCTACCGGGTGTGGGGAGCAACGTGGCGCTCACCTTTGATGGCGGCGCCTCCAACTCTGCGGTTGGGACGATCCTGCAGACGCTGCGGGACTACGGCGTGCCTGCCACGTTCTTCGTGACCGGGCAGTTCGCCCGCAACTACCCAGACGATGTCCGCGCCATGGCCAACGCCGGCCACCCCGTGGGCAACCACTCGGACACGCACCCGTACTTCTCCACCTCCACCAATGTGGTGATCCGCCAGGAGCTCTCCGCCGCGGAGCGGAGTATCAGCGCGCTCACCGGGAAAACCACGGTCCCGCTGTTCCGCTTCCCGTACGGCGACCGCACCAACCTGGACATCCAGGTGGTCAACGGTGAGGGCTACGTGCCCTTCCGCTGGACGGTGGACTCACTCGGGTGGAAGGGCCTGGAAGGTGGCAGCCGTACAGCGCAGGTCACCTGTGACCGGGTGCTGAACACGGCGACTGCAGGCCAGATCGTGCTCCTCCACGTGGGCGCCCACCCACAGGATGGCTCCACCCTGGACGCCGATGCCCTCCCGTGCATCATCGAGGGCCTCCAGGCCAAGGGCTACGGCTTCATCACCCTGAGGGA
>CAZTOM010000211.1:0-3184 GCA_964615555.1 uncultured Actinomycetaceae bacterium | reverse complement strand
CCCACCCCGCTCCCGGACCTCACCATGAACGACGGCCACACCATCCCGGCCATCGGCTTCGGCACATGGAAGATGCCGGCGGAGCAGACCATCGCCTCCGTACACACGGCGCTCGCGGCGGGCTACCGCCACATCGACACGGCCGCGCTCTACGCCAACGAGACCGAGGTGGGCCAGGCCATCAACCACAATCCGCACGCCTCCCGGGACCAGGTCTTCGTCACCACCAAGATCTGGAATGACCGCCAGGGCCGCGAAGAGTCCCGCGCCGCCTTCGAGGAGTCTGCCGCCAAGCTGGACGTTGGCGTGATCGACCTGCTCCTCATCCACTGGCCGGTCCCCTCCCAGGACCTGTACGTGGACACGTGGAAGACCCTCATCGACCTTCGTGAGGAGGGCCGCGTCCGCTCGATCGGCGTCTCCAACTTCCAGCCGTGGCACATCGAGCGCCTGATCGAGGAGACGGGCGTGGTCCCGGCCGTGAACCAGATCGAGCTGCACCCGTTCCTCCCGCAGACTGAGGCCCGCGAGTTCCACGACGCGCATGGCATCGTCACCGAGGCCTGGAGCCCGCTCCACCAGGGCACCCGCCTCCTCCTGGACTCCCGCGTCAAGGACGTGGCCGCCCGCAACAACATGAGCCCCGCCCAGGCTGTGCTCGTGTGGCACCTCTCGAAGGGCGTGATCCCACTGCCCAAGTCGGTGACGCCGGCCCGCGTGGCGGAGAACTACCAGGCGATCGCACTCACTCTCCCGCCCGAGGACCTCGCCGCCCTCGACGCCATGGCAGACGGCCTCCGCCGCGGCATGAACCCGGACGAGATGTAGTTTCCCCGACGGCGGAACCCACCTGCCGTCCTCGGCCTCCCTCCGCGTCCCCCCACCCGCGCGCACGAGCAACCCCCGCGCGCACAAACATCCCGCCCGCAACGCCCCCCTACACACGAAGTGGGGCCGGATTGCTCCGGCCCCACTCTCACGTCCTCAGCGGCTAACTCCCACCGTCACCGGCGCTTACGCGCGGCCCGGGTGGGATCTCCGCCCTAGTTCGTCTTGTCCTCCACGGCGTCCACGGCCTCGTCCACGCGGTGCTCGGCCTCCTCGCCAACGTCCTTCAGGAAGTCGCCAGCCTCGTCCACCGCATCATCGGCGGCGTCCACGGCCTCGTCGAACTTCTGCTCGGCCACGTCACCGGCCTCGTCGGCGAAGTCCTTGACCTCGTCCACCACCTCGCCGGCCGGCGGGACGTCCACGTTCTGCCAGTACTCCTCGGCCCACGGGTCCTCCACCGGCTGGCTGCGACGCCACAGCAGGTAGCCTGCGCCGGCGGCGGCGGAGCCCACCACCATCCAGCCGAGGGTGCGGCGGCCGCGGCGGGGCTTGTCCACCTCGCGCTCAGCGGCGCGCACGGCCTTCTGCAGGTTCTTCTCCGCCTTGCGGGCGGCCTTGCGGGCCTTCTTGCCGGCGCGGCGGCCCTTGGGGACCTCCACGTCCTGGACGGCGGCGGCCGCCTCGTGCATGGCCTTCTGGATGCGGGGGAGCACGTCGTCGCTGAGCTTGTGGGAGGCGGCGTCCACCAGTCCCACGCCGGATGCGGCGGCGGCCTCGAGGCGCGGCGCGGCGGCCTTCACGACCTCGCGGCGGGCCTTCTCAACCTTGGGGCCTGCCCAGTTCTTCGCGTCCTTGAGCTTCGGCTCCGCCCACTTCTCGGCATCCTTGAGCTTGGGCTCCGCCCACTTCTGGGCGTCCTTCAGCTTGGGCTCCGCCCACTTGCCCGCGTCCTGCGCGAGCTCGCCGGCCTTCGCCCCCACTACCTTCGCCTGCTCGGTGAGTGCCTTGCCCAGGTCCGCAGCCGCGCTGCGCACCTCGCCCAGGTCGAGCTTGGCCGGACCGACCTCGATGACCTGCTTGCGCTTGCCCATACTTGTCTCCTTGCGATGTGTCCGCACACTCGTACGGAAGTCTCGTAGACCATTTTGCCTTGTATGGACTCTACGCGCCCGCGCTCCCGACTTCTTGGGGAACGAACAACATGCGCTCTCAGCGAATCCGCCGCTCGCCCGCCGCGATCGCGCGAGCCGGGCGTGCAAGACTGTCCCACATGAAGGCAACCCTGCACACGAACTTTGGCGACATCGTCGTCAACCTCTTCCCGAACCACGCCCCGGAGACGGTCTCCAACTTCGCGGGCCTCGCCACCGGCGCCGCCGAGTGGACCGACCCGAAGACCGGTGAGACCACGGACAGCCCGCTGTACAACGGCACGATCTTCCACCGGATCATCCCCGGCTTCATGATCCAGGGCGGGGACCCCCAGGGCACCGGAATGGGCGGCCCCGGCTACCAGTTCGACGACGAGATCCACCCGGAGCTCAACTTCACCCAGCCGTACATGCTCGCCATGGCCAACGCCGGCAAGATGGCCGGCCGCGGCACCAACGGCTCCCAGTTCTTCATCACCGTGGCCCCCACCACGTGGCTGCAGGGCAAGCACACCATCTTCGGCGAGGTCGCGGACGAGGACTCCAAGAAGGTGGTGGACGAGATCGCCGCCACCCCCACCGGCCCCATGGACCGCCCGGTCAAGGACGTGGTGATCGAGTCCATCGACATCGAGGAGTAGACCCGTGACCCACGGGGGCCCGCAGTACGGGGAGAACCACCCAGAGCCTCCCCGCTACGGCGAGCGGGATGCGTCGCGTCCCCCCAACCCGAGCTACGGCGAGCGGGATGCGTCGCGTCCCCCCTACCCGAGCTACGGCCAGTCCGCTGGCGGGCCGGGGTGGGGGGCGCCGTCGTCGGTAGGGCCGACGACGGGTGGTGCCTCCCAGCAGCAGGGCCCCCCGGTCTGTCCTCGCCACCCCGGGGTTGTCACGTACGTGCGGTGCCAGCGGTGCGGGCGGCCCACGTGCCCGCAGTGCCAGCGCGCGGCGAGCGTGGGCGTGCACTGCGTGGACTGCGCGAAGGCGGCCCAGGCGCGCATCCGCGGGCCGCGGACCGTGGCCGGCGCGAAGGTGCGCGGCGGCAACCCGGTGGTCACGTATGCGCTGATCGGGCTGTGCGTGGTGGTGTTCCTCGGCCAGATGGTGGGCCAGGGCTGGGTGGAGGCCTACGGGTACTTCGTGCCGGTGCTGGGGGAGCGGCAGCCGTGGCGGTTCCTGAGCTCGGCGTTCCTCCACGTGGG
>CAZTOM010000210.1:3682-4427 GCA_964615555.1 uncultured Actinomycetaceae bacterium | reverse complement strand
CTGACCCAACAACCGAAGGATCACCAACCGATACACCACCCCCGTGGACTTGACCTGTGCTCCCCTCAACTGGGTCCGGCCATGGTGGGCCAGAACGTGCGGTGCCGGGGTCTTCCACCCAAGCATCATGCGCCGAGGGCAACCCTGCTCTCGCTGCATGATCTGGCGCCTCGCCCTCCTCCGCGAAGCTCCAATAACGCAAGGCTATTCCTGTGGCGTGGATCACACAGTAGGGATGGATAACTTTTCGGTAACGAAATGAGCGTCCACTCGCCGTTCGGGATGGAGAAGTGGTAAAAGGGCTGGTCAGCCCTCCGTAACGAACTCCTGGAACCGTGGGTGGCGGCGGATGAATCCGGCAACGTAGGGGCACACGGGAGCTACCTTCAGCCCGGCCTCGCCAGTTTCCTTGAGCGCGTGGCCCACCAGCCGCCCCGCATAACCGGCGCCCTGAACGTGGGGGTCCACCTCCGTGTGGTGGAACTCGCGCACACCGGAGTCCTCGTCGTCGAAGTACTCCGCGAATCCGATCAGATTCCCGTCCAGGTGGAGTTCGAAGCGGGAGGTGGCCTCGTTGTGCGTGATGGTGGGATCGCTCATGCCTCCGAGCGTAATCCACCGCGGGGCGAAGTCCCTTTAGAACAGGGGGAGGGGGGGGGGGGGGCGGGGGGGGGGGGCGCCCCGCCCCGCGGGGGGGGGGTGGGGGGGGGTGGGGGGGTGGGGGGGGCGCGCCCCCGCCCCCCCC
>CAZTOM010000210.1:0-3672 GCA_964615555.1 uncultured Actinomycetaceae bacterium | reverse complement strand
GGGGAGCCGCCCATTCACACCGGGGGGGGGGGCGCCCCCGTGGGGGGGCCCGCCCCTCCTACCTATCGGGGGTCAGTGGGCTATGCGGAGTGACGCTTGCGCGCCACCAGCAGGCCCGAACCCAGCAGGGCGAGCGCCAGGGCACCCATGCCCAGCGGCAGCGGGTCAGCACCCGTTGCCGGCAGACCCGGCTTACCCGGAGTCGGCTTGCCCGGGACCTGGACGCACACCTCGGTGTCCGCCTGGTCCTCATCCAGCACCACACCACCATCACCAAGGACCTTGGCAATGTTGGTGAACGGGCACCACAGTCCCGGCCATAACAAGAGCGGCAGCACCGACACTCGCCAGGAATCTCCCGGCGATCGATCCGCCCACTCGACCCGACGCGTGCCGCGCCGTGGTTGTCCTGATGGACCCTCCCATTTTGTTGGTATTCGACGCATCTGCGAGCGGAACGAGCGCACCCGGTTGTACGCCCACTCCACCGGCTGCCCCGTGCAACAGAGGGGAGTCCGTCACAGTCCGGAGGAGTTCTGCTTACAGATTCCGTTTCGTCCTAGGCAAGATTCCTGACTCCGAGTAGCCCGATGGGTCCAGAAGAGGTCGGTTTCGGGTGTCGATGACCTACCAGACCCGCTGCTCGGTGTAATCTCCTGCCCCACTTCCGTCGGCAGCCCACCCCCGGGGACGGCTCCCTGCACCCCGTCCCACGCCCCCACCCACACGGACCACGTCACCGCACCCCACGTTCGCGCACTAGGGTGAGCACCGTGGCAGTCAACGGCACCGAACCCATCCGAATCCTCGCGGACGGCACCATCAAGCAGGTCAATCCCCTCTCCGGGACGCAGGTGTGGACGGTGCCCGGGCGAGGCAACCGGCCCATCGGTGGGGCGGCGTCGTCGAACGCCCCGATCGACCACCGGCGCGAGGGGCGCTTCTGCGCGTTCTGCTCCGGGCGCTACCGCAACACCCCGCCGGAGAAGGCGCGCCTGGTGCGCACGAGCGAGGGCTGGCGGGAGCTGCACCACATCCAGGCCCGCGAGCTGGACGCCACCACTGCGGAGTTCCGGCGGGTGCCCAACCTGTTCGAGATCATGTCCCTGGACTACTGGGAGGACATCTCCGGCTACCGGATGCCGGAGGAGGTGAGCGAGCGCATGCGCACCTTCCTCGCGGACCCGGAGGGCCACGCCCACGTGATGGGGGTGGCAAAGGGCAAGGCGATGGCCACCGGGATGTCCGAGCAGGTGTGGGACGCCCTCCCGGACGAGCAGAAGCTGGACTGGGCGGACAACTTCTTCGCCGGCGGGCACGATCTGATCGTGGCCAGGCGGCACTTCGTGGACGGGGCCACCTCCCAGGACCACCTGGCCGGTTCGGGCACCCTCACCCCCGAGGAGCACCGCGTCTACACCTCCTTCACCATCGCCGCGCTGCGGGACCTCTACCGCTTCTCCCCGGACGTCAAGTACGTCTCCGTGTTCCAGAACTGGTTGCGGCCCGCGGGCGCGAGCTTCGACCACCTCCACAAGCAGCTCGTGGCGATCGATGAGAACGGCGTCCAGGCCGAGCGCGAGTACGCGAAGGTGCACGCCCAGCCCAACATCTACAACGAGATGGCCGTGGACTACGCCGCCTCGCACGGCCTGGTGCTCGCGGAGAACGAGCACGCCGTGGCCTTCGCGGGATTCGGGCACCGCTACCCCACGCTCGAGGTGTTCTCCAAGTCCGCCGCGCGCGTGCCGTGGAAGCACACACCGGAGGAGGTGGACGCCGTCTCCGATCTGCTCCACGCCGCCCACGCCGCCACCGGGCCCACCGTGCCCACGAACGAGGAGTGGTACTACAAGCCCAAGGACCTCGACGTCCCCATGCCCTGGCGCATCATGGTCAAGTGGCGCATCTCCACCCTGGCCGGGTTCGAGGGCGGCACCAAGATCAACGTCAACACCATCTCCCCCTTCGTCCTCCACGACCGCGTACTGCCACGCCTGCTCGAGCTCCGGAAGCTCGGCCTGCTCGCGGACGGCATCGCGCTGGGTGAGGAGTGCGAGGTGGCCCCGAACTCGCTGAAGTACGTACGGGACTAATTCCGGCCCGACGGCGGCGCTCACCCGGCCGCGGTACGCCCACCTTCATCGCTGCTAGGCCTTCAGCATGGGCTTCCGACGCCTCACGCCTTCATGGTGGGCTCCGCCGCAGGCATCTGGAGGCCGTCCAGCAGTTCGTAGATCTCCTCCACCAGCTCCTGTGAGCGCTCGGAGAGCTCGCTGCCTGGCTCCACCAGCGTGATCTCGGCGTTGTTGTACCGCTCGCGGTGGCTCACGGTCATCCAGACCTTCTCCACCTCCGGCTGCTCGGCGAGCTGCAGGGCGCGCGCCGCGGCCTCGGCCCAGCGGGCATCGAAGTCGGTGCCGTACTCGAACTGGATGATGAACGGTCCGCTGCTGGCACCCTCGTAGTCCGCGTCGGACACCACGATCGAGGGGATGAACCCGTCCTCGTTGGAGGTGCGGGGCTCCAGTGCACCTCCCAGCGTGTTCAGGTCCGCCCAGACGGGCTCGAGCAACCCCGCTATCTCCGCCAGGTCGCTCACCCCCTGGGCCTCTACGGTGGTGTCCGCCGTGATGTACCAGGCCTCCGCAGCATCGTCCACGGAGGGAGTGGTGACCTTGGGTGCCACCACCAGCCACGCCCCCGGGTGGTTCCCGGTGAAGGTGGTGATGGCCTCCATCTCCGATTCGCCGAGCACCAGGTTGCCATCGGAGAACTGGAGGGTGCTGCCCCCGTTGAAATCGAGCACCAGGGTGTCGTTGGTCCTGATCCGCGGCGCCACCGCGTCCAGGAAGACCTCCCGTGCCGCGCCCTGGGTGGCCACCAGTTGGGCGGCGTCCACCTGGTCCCCGAGGTACACCCACAGCCTGGTGTGCGCGGCGCTGGCATCCCCCTCGTAGCCGATGCAGCCCGGCCCCGCGATGCTCGCCTCCGCGTCCTCCACGCCGGGGATCGCACGCAGCTGGGCGGCCGCCTCCCCCGCCTCGTACTCGCAGGCCACGGAATCGGCGTCCGTCTTCCCGTACGGCCAGTTCCCCCCACCCCCGCAGGCGGCCAGGGGGAGCGCGAGGGCGGTGGCCGCGGCGATCGCGGCAAGCTGCGACGTCTTCACGGCCGTAACGCTACCGAGCAGCGCCGCAGGGGCAAGGACATCTCAGACCCCGAGGAACTCCGCCACCGCTCCGCTGGCCGGAGCACCCCACAGCTCCTCCTCCGTCCCCACCTGCACCAGCTCGCCCGCGAGCATCACGCCCACCCGGTCCGCCACCGCGCGGGCCTCGGCGTGGTCATGCGTCACGTACAGCGCCGTGGTGCCGGCCTCCCGCAGGATCCGCGCCACATCGTCCGTGAGGCGCTCCCGCAGCCCCCGGTCCAGCGCGGAGAGCGGCTCGTCCAGCATCAGCAGCCGCGGCCGCGGCGCCAGCGAGCGCGCCAGCGCCACCCGTTGCCGCTCCCCACCCGAGAGCGTGCTCACACTGCGCCCCTCGAAACCGGGCAATCCCACCAGTTCCAGCAGCTCCGCCACCCGCTCGGCGCGCGCCTCCCTCCCGACGGCGTCCCCTCCGCCGCCGCTTCTCCCGCCCCGTGCGGCCGGCGCTTCTTGAGGTGCCC
>CAZTOM010000209.1:2314-4460 GCA_964615555.1 uncultured Actinomycetaceae bacterium | reverse complement strand
GTGGAGCGGCTGCACGGGCGGATCGCGGAGCACGACCAGTCGGACTACGTGGGGCTCGGGGAGCTCACCGTCCAGTTGCGGGCCGCCGAGGCCGCGCTCGAGGAGCTGGAAGAGGCGTGGCTGGAGGTCTCCGACCGCCTCACCTAACCCGCAGAACAACGCCGAGGGTGCGCCAAAGTTACCTGCACCGGCAACTTTGGCGCACCCTCACGGGTGGGTGGGGGTCCCACGGGTGGGTGGGGACCCCTGCGGGTGGGTCAGGCGCGGCGGGAGGCGGCGTCGCGGGCCGCGATCACGCCGAACACGAGGCCCTGGCCGATCGTGGCGCCGGCACCCGGGTAGACCTTCCCGAAGGCGTTCGCGGCGGTGTTGCCGATCGCGTAGAGGCCCTCGATCGGGCTGCCGTCGCCGCGGAGGACGCGGGCGCGCTCGTCCGCCACGAGCCCACCGCAGGTGCCGAGGTCCGAGTTGACCACCCGCACGGCGTACAGCTTGCCGGTGAGCGGGCGCAGGTTCGGGTTCGGGCTGACGGTCGGGTCGCCGTAGTAGTTGTCGTATCGGGAGTTGCCGCGGCCGAAGTCGCGGTCGTAGCCGAGCGAGGCCATCTCGTTGAAGCGCTGGAGCTGGCGGGTGAACCCATGCGCAGGCACGCCCATCTTCTGGGCGAGCTCCGAGGGCGATTCGGCGTCCACGGCGATCCCGTGCTCGTACCACTCCTTGGGTAGCGGCATGCGCGGGAAGGAGACGGTGCCGAACACGTAGGAGTTCTTGTACTCCTGGTCGAAGACGATCCACATATCGCCCACGGAGCGGCCCGAGTTCTCCCGCTCGATCCAGTCCTGGCCGAACGTCATGTAGTCCACCGACTCGTTGATGAACCGCTCACCGTCCGAGCCCACCATGAAGGAGCCGGGCAGGGAGCGCTCGGCCAGCATCACCGTGGGTGCCTCGCCGGGGACCGGCGCGATCGAGGGGAACCACCAGGCCTGGTCCAGCAGGTCCGTGTCCGCGCCGAGCTCCACGGCGGCCCGGATACCGGAGCCGTCGTTGCCAGGGGCGCCGTGGGTCCACTGCTGCAGGGATTCGCTCTGCACCTCGCGGCGCAACTGTAGGTCCTGGTCGAAGCCGCCGGCGGAGAGGATGACGCCGCGGCGGGCGGTGACGGTCACCTCGCGGCCATCCTGGCTGAGCACCGCACCGGTGACGCGGTCACCGTCCACGGTGAGGCGGACCAGCTTGGTCTCGAGCCACACCGGGATGCCGGCGCGCAGCACGCCGGAGAAGAGGCCGGCGGCGATCGCCTGCCCGCCCGCGAGGTACTCGCGGCCGAGTGCGAGCCCGCCGATGCCCTGGATGGCGCGCTTCATCACGCGGGTGACGCCCTTGCCGGGCAGCTTGGCCATGAGGTTCATGAGCCGGTAGTCGGGGGAGGTGATGGGCATCGGTACGGGGGCGGCAAGGGCCGTGGGGCGGAGCCAGTCGCGGTGCTCTCCGAGGTTCTTGCGGGCGTCGAAGGGGCGGGACTCGCACGTGCGGCCGGCCGCGGAGCCGCCGGGCTTCTCCGGGTGGTAGTCCGCGTAGCCCTCGTCCCACTGGAACTCCATGGGGGTGGCGCGCCGCATGAGCTCTACCGTCTCGGCGCCGTGCTGCACGTAGGCGCGGCGGCGCTCCACGGGGGCGGTGTCACCCACCACGGCATCGAGGTAGGTGTTGGCCACCTCGGGGGAGTCGAACACGCCGTTCTCGCGCAGGATCGGGTTGGCGGGAATCCAGAAGGCGCCGCCCGAGAGGGCCGTGGAACCTCCGACGTACTCCGTGGACTCCACGATCAGGGTCTCGAGGCCAGCCTCCCGGCCGGCGATCGCGGCGAGCATGCCGGTTCCGGCGCCCACCACGAGCAGGTCCACCGTGGTGTCGGTGGCGGTCAGGCGGGGGGCGGTGGTCTTTGTGGTGTCCTTCGCAGTCATGGTCTCCTCCTGGTGGTCTCGGGTTCCTGCCGCGTCCCCCGCCGGACCGGCCTCGGCCGTGGGGGCCGGCGCCGTCCGCGGGGAGCCCGGGTTCGGTACACCTCCAGCCTAACCCCCAAACGGAACGGCTGCTCCGTTTACGGATTCTCCGTAGGATGCTGGGATGGAGTTCGAGGCCA
>CAZTOM010000209.1:0-2214 GCA_964615555.1 uncultured Actinomycetaceae bacterium | reverse complement strand
GCCGCCGCGGCTGACACCACCGAGGCCACCCGCCGTCCCCGCGCGGACGGGCTGCGGAACCGCGCCGCCCTCCTCGAGGCCGCCCGCCACCTCCTCACCACCGGCGGCGCCGCGGATGTGCGCTCCATTTCCCTGCGCGCCGGCGTGGGCGTGGGCACCCTCTTCCGCCACTTCGCCACCCGGGACGAGCTCGTGGACGCCGTCCTCTCCGACGACATCGAGCGCTGGAACGCCGACGCCACCGCAGCCGTCGAGGAGGCCGGGAACCCGTACGAGCAGCTCGCCGCGTTCCTCCGCTGCACCCTCGAGCGCCAGCTCACCACCCCCGGCCTGCCGCGGGTCTACATGGAGCGCTGGGGCCCGGACACGATGGGGAGGGTGGGCACCTGGTACTCCGAGCTCATCGACCAGCTCGTGGCGCAGTGCCACGCCGCCGGCGAGGTCCGGGGGGACCTCACCGCCACGGACGTGGACGGGATCGTGGTGGCCGTGGGCCACCTGGTGGTGGACCGTCCCGCGCAGGCCCGCCGCCACCTCGAGATTGCGCTGGCCGGACTGCGGGAGGGGCGCACGGGCGCCGCAGATATGCCACGCTAGCGGGGTGGATGCCCCAACCGCCGCAGCGTTGCGGACCGCCCTGGAGGACGCCGGGCTCACCCGCCGCCCCATCGCCGTCCTGGACCTGGACGCGGTGGACGCGAACCTCGCCGCCCTGCGCCGCCGCGCCGCCGGCAAGCCCGTGCGCGTGGCCTCGAAGTCCCTGCGCGTGCGCCGCCTGATCGACCACGCCCTCGCCGCCCCCGGCTTCTCCGGCATCCTCGCCTACACCCTCCCCGAGGCCCTCTGGCTCGTGGCGCACGGCGCCGGCCACGTCCTGCTCGGCTACCCCACCACGGACCGCGAGGCCATCGCCACCCTCGCCCGCGACGAGCACGCCCTGGGGCGCATCACCCTCATGGTGGACTCCGTGGAGCACCTGGACCTCATCGAGGCCGCCGCCCCGAGCGGCCCGCCGATCCGCCTCGCCATCGAACTCGACGCCGCCTGGCGCCCCACCCGCCGCATCGGCTTCGGGGCGCTCCGCTCACCCGCCCACACCCCCGAGGCGCTCGCCGCCCTTGCCCGCGAGGTCACCCGCTCGCCCCGCTTCCGCCTCGTGGGCGTGATGGCCTACGAGGGCCAGGTGGCCGGGGTCGCGGACGCGGGCGGGAGCCCCTACCGCCGCGCCGTGCGCGCCATGAAGTCCCGGTCGACGGCGGAGCTCGCCTCCCGTCGTGCGGCGGCCGTGGCCTTGGTGCGGCAGGTGGCCGAACTCGAGTTCGTGAACGGCGGCGGCACCGGCTCGCTGGAGACCACGTGCGCCGAGGATGCCGTCACCGAGGTGGCGGCCGGCTCCGGGATCGTGGGCCCCGGCCTCTTCGACGGCTACACCTCCTTCCGCCCGCAGCCCGCCCTCCACCTCGGATTCCAGGTGGCCCGCCGCCCCGGCCCGGGCGTGGTCACCCTCCTGGGCGGGGGCTGGATCGCCTCCGGGCCGCCGGGGACGGACCGGCTCCCCACAATCGCCTGGCCCCGCGGCCTGTCCTACGTACGGGACGAGGGCGCCGGCGAGGTCCAGACCCCGCTGCGTGGGCGGACCGCGGACCGGCTGCGGGTGGGTGACACGGTGTGGCTGAGACACGCCAAGGCGGGGGAGCCGGCCGAGCGGGTGGCGAGCTACGCCGTCGTGAGGCGGGAGGAGGGGGCGCTGCGGGTGGTGGACGAGTGGCCCACCTACCGCGGCGAGGGACTGGTGACGGTGTGAGCGAGGGGCGGGTGACGGTGTGAGCGAGGGACGGGAGACCGTATGAGGAACTGGTCCGGGAAGGTGGTCTTCCACCCGGCGCGCGTGGCCCGGCCGGGCTCGGACGCGGAGGTGGCCGAGGTCCTTCGGGCCGCCGGCGAGCAGGGGCTTCGGGTGCGCCCGGTGGGGGCGGCGCACTCGTTCACCCCGCTGATGGCCACCGGCGGGGTGGCGCTCTCCCTGGACCGGCTGAGCGGCGTGGAGCACGTGGAGCCGGCCACCGGCGAGGTGTGGCTGAGGGGCGGCACGCGCATCCGGGAGATCGCCGGCCTGCTCGCGCCGTACGGGCTCGCGCTGCCGAACATGGGAGACATCGACGCGCAGGCCATCGCGGGGGCGGTCTCCACCGGCACGCACGGCACGGGGCTCGC
>CAZTOM010000208.1:0-4480 GCA_964615555.1 uncultured Actinomycetaceae bacterium | reverse complement strand
CGTTGCGCTGCGCACGTCGGTGTTCCCGGACACGGTGGTCACGAAGTCGATCGTCAACTCCGGATCGGCCACCGCCAGCGCGAGCGCAAACCCGTCATCGATGTCGCTGCCGGGGGTGCCCATCGCGAGGTCGGTGTCCAGGATGATGCGCATACCCGGATTGTCTCAGAACCAGAGGCAGACCCTGCGGCCTTCCACCTCCACCACGCGCACCGCCGTCCCGAAGACCTCGGCGAGCATCTCCTCGGTCACCACCTCGGCTGGCGGCCCCTCGGCCACCACGCGTCCCTCGCGCAGGGCGATCACGTGGTCGGCGTAGGCGGCGGCCACGTTGACGTCGTGGAGCACCACCACCACGGTCTTGCCGAGCTCGTCGGCAGTCTGGCGCAGGAGCTGCATCATGGCGGCCTGGTGGCGCACGTCGAGGTTGTTCAGGGGCTCGTCGAGCAGCACATACTGGGTGTCCTGTGCGAGCGCCATCGCCACCCAGACACGCTGCCGCTGGCCGCCGGAGAGCTCGTCCAGGTGCCGGGAGGCCACGTCAGCCAGGTCCAGGTACTCGATGGCCTGCTGGATGGCGCGCTGGTCCACGGCGGTGAGGCGTCCCCCGCCGTGCGGGTAGCGGCCGAAGGAGACCAGTTCGTGCACGGTGAGGCGCACGGTCACGTGGTTCTCCTGGCGCAGGATCGCGAGCCGCTTGGCGAGCTCACGGGTGTCCGTCCGCGTGACGTCAAGGCCGTCCACGGCCACGGTCCCGCCGTCCGCGGCCACCAGCCGGGCGATCACGGACAGGAGGGTGGACTTACCGGCCCCGTTGCCGCCGATCAGGGCCACCACTCCCCCGCGGGGCACCTCGAGCGTCACGTTGTCGAGCACCAGCTGCTCGCCGTAGGACTTCTGGACCTCGGTTGTTGTGATCATGCCTTACCTCGTGCGAGCAGGAACAGGAACAGGATGCCACCCACGAATTCCACCACCACGGCCACCACAGTGCCCATGCCGAGGATCCGCTCGAGCACGGCCTGGCCGCCCACGAGCAGCAGGATTCCCAGCAGTGCCGCCGTGGGCAGGAGCACCGAGTGCCGCTGGGAGGAGGCCACGTGGTAGGTCAGGTTTGCCACCAGCAGCCCGAGGAACGTGATGGGACCCACCAGCGCCGTGGCCGCCCCCACAAGGAGCGTGCACGCGAGCAGGACCCGAGAGGTGAGGCGCGGGAAGTCCACACCCAGGGCCACCGCGTTGTCCCGCCCGAGCGTGAGCACGTCCAACTGGTGGCGCACGTGCCACAGGTAGGCGCTCCCTGCTCCGGTCAGGAGGGCTGCGGCGAGCAGGAGGCGCGGGTCCACCCCGGAGAAGGAGGCGAAGAGCCGGTCCACCACGATCAGGTACTCGTTCGGGTCGATCACCCGTCCGAAGAACGTGGAGAGCGAGCGGAAGAGGGTGCCCAGCACGATGCCGATCAGCACCAGCAGGTAGACGCTGCGGCCCATCCGCCCGAGCACGAGCCGGTACAGGAGGGCTGCGAAGCCCACCAGCGCGGTGGTCTCGAGCACGAACCGCACCACCGGGTCCGTCGCCCCCACCGCGGCAGAGCCGACGGCCCACACCGCCACCGTCTGGATGAGGGCGTACAGGGCGTCCAGGCCCATGATCGAGGGTGTGAGGATCCGGTTCGCGGTGACCGTCTGGAATGCCACGGAGCTCACGGCCACGGCCACGCCCACCACCACGATCGGGGCGAGCCGCTCCAGCCGCATCGGGACCAGGAGGTCCGCGCGGCCCTGCGTCCCGAGCAGGAGGAACGCGAGTGCGGCCACCACCACGCCCGCTCCGAGCAGCGCGAAGCGCACGACGCCCCGTCGGCGGATCGCCGCCTCCTCGGCCGCGTCGCCGTACGCGATCGGCGCGGGACGACGGCGCAGGTCGAGTCCGCCGGAGGGCTCGCCCCGCGCTGGGGTGACCTCACGACGGCGGGTGGGGGCGCCGTCGGAGGGTGCGCCGTGCGTGGCGGTGGGGGTGGGACGGGAGGAGGGACCGCCGTCGGAGGGTGCGCCGTGCGTGGCGGCGGGGGCGGGACGGGCGGTGGGGGCGCCGTCGGGGTGGAGCTCAGGCATCGCGGAACCTCCTCACGAGGACCACGAGGAAAATGGCGGCGCCAAGCACGCCGGCCACCACGCCCACGGGGATCTCGGCGGGGGCGATGATGGTGCGGCCGATGAGGTCGGCCATGAGGACGAAGCCGGCGCCCACGAGGGCAACCCAGGGCAGGGAGCGGCGGAGGTAGTCGCCCATGACGGCGGAGACGAGGTTGGGGACCACGAGGCCGAGGAAGGGCAGGGCGCCCACGACCACCACCACGACGGCGGCGGTGACGGCGACCACGGTGAGGCCGAGCGCCATGACGCGGCGGTGGTTGACGCCGAGGTTGGTGGAGAACTCCTCGCCGAGCCCGGCGACGGTGAAGCGGTTGGCGGCGAGGTAGGCGACGATCCCGGTGGCGGCGACGATCCAGAGGAGTTCGTAGCGCCCGGAGACGACGCCGGAGAAGTCTCCGGTCATCCAGGCGGAGAGGGTGTGCATGAGGTCGGTGCGGTAGGCGATGAACGTGGAGACGGATCCCACCACGCCGGAGAGCACCAGGCCCACCACGGGGGCCACCACCTGGGAGCGCAGCGGGATGTTGCCGAGGATGCGCAGGAACAGCCACGTGCCCGCAAGGCCGGCGATGACGGCGAGCAGCATCTTGCCGGGCAGCGGCATCGCGGGTGAGATCACCGTGGCGAGCAGGAGGCCGAGCGTGGCGGACTCCGTGGTGCCGGCGGTGGTGGGCTCCACGAAGCGGTTGCGCACGAGCAACTGCATCACGATGCCCGCCACCGCCATGGCGGAGCCGGAGAGGAGAAGGGCGAGGGTGCGTGGGATGCGGGACTCCAGGAGGGTCTGGGTCTCGCGGGCGTCCAGACCATCGAGGATGGAGGGCAGGGAGAGGGAGGCCGTGCCCACGAACAGCGAGGTGATCGCGAGGGCTGCGAGCAGGACGAGTCCGAGGGCGAGCGCGAGGCCCCCGCGCCGGCGGGTGGCCGCCGGGCGGGGGTCTCGGTGCGCCGGGGGCGCCGCGGCGGGCGCCGTCACTGGGCCAGGGCCTCGCCGACCTCTGTGACCATGGCGAGGGAGTTGGCCAGTCCGTGCTGGGCGAGGTACCAGCGGGAGGGCTCCAGGTAGACCACGTGGTCCTCCTGCCACGCGGTGGTCTCAGTGACCAGCGGCGTGTTCAGCACCTCACCTGCGGCCTGCCCCGCGGTACCCGCACCGATGGCGGCATCGCGGTCGTTGACGAAGATCCAGTCCGGGTTGGTCTCACGGATCGTCTCGAAGGAGATGACCTGGCCGTGGGAGTCGTCCGCCACGGACTCCAGCGCCGGCTCCATCCCGAGCACGGTGTAGAGCAGGCCGAAGCGCGAGGCCGGACCGTACGTGGTGACCTCTCCGGCCGAGGTGGACAGCACGAGGGTCCGGGAGTCCTCCGGAACGAGCGCCGAGACGCGCTCGATCTCCGCAGCCAGCTCCTCTCCCCCGGCCTGCACCTCATCCTCAGCGCCGTAGACCTCCCCGATGATGCGGGCGGCGTCCAAAACGCCCTCCTGCCAGCCCTCGGTGGGAACGAAGGTGACGTCCACGGTGGGCCAGCGGCTCGAGAGGCTCTGGTACTGGGCGGCCGAGCGGAAGCCCACGATCACGAGGTCCGGATCCAGCAGTGTGATCGCCTCGAGGTCCGGCTCCTGGAGGGTGCCCACATCCGTGGTGTCCGCGAACGCATCCAGCCAGTCCGGGAGCACGTTCAGGGAGGTGCCCACCACGGAGTCGGCCTCACCGATCGCGTGGATGGTATCGAGGGCGCCGTAGTCCAGGACCACCACCCGGTCCGGGCTGAGCGGGACCTCCGTGGTGCCCTGCGCGTGGGAGACGGACACGGTTCCGGAGGTGCCGGAGTCTGAGGTACCGGTGTCTGAGGTGCTGGCGTCCGAGCTGCTGGCGTCCGAGGTGGTCCCCGTGCCGCCGGTGGCTCCCCCGGTGGTCCCCGATCCGCTTCCGCCGGCGCCTCCGCCGCCACATCCGGCAAGGGCGAGGACGGCTGACATGGTGGCGAGCAGGATGACGGGGCGATTGCTCATGCGCGTGGTGCTCCGGTCTGGGGCCGCTTCGGGCTCCGGTTGGGGGGCCCGCGTGGGGCTCCGGTCAGGTAGCGCCCCGGGTGGGGCGCTGCACAACACTAACCGACAATTACGCAAGAGTCACGTTGCGTAATTCGTACTCTTGAGGAGTGGGCCATCGATATTCGGGCCCGGCGCGGAGCGCCGCGCTCGCCGCCGGTGCCGAGACGCGGCGCGATGCGGCACGAGGATGCATAGTCGCGGTGCAGAAACGCGGCACGGTGCGGCACGAGGACGCATAGTTGCGGTGCAGAAATGCGGCGAGGGGG
>CAZTOM010000207.1:0-4483 GCA_964615555.1 uncultured Actinomycetaceae bacterium | reverse complement strand
CCGCAGAGGTGGGCGACGCCGTCGACGGGGGGAACGCGGACGGGACGGAGGCCGGCCGGGACGGAACGGAGTTCGAGTTCGATCCGGACGCCGTCGACGACCAGGAGGCCGAGCAGCGCGCCGAGGCCCTTCGCGACGGGCTCGAGTCCTACGAGCTGTCCGAGGAGGACCTGGCCCTGCTCGAGGGTGGGGAGGCGGCCGCCGCGGTGCTGGACCGGCGGCGGGCGCTGCCCGTGCTGGCGATCGTGGGGCGGCCGAACGTGGGCAAGTCGACGCTGGTGAACCGGATCTTGGGGCGCCGTGAGGCGGTGGTGCAGGACACACCGGGAGTGACGCGCGACCGGGTGAAGTACCCCGCCGAGTGGGCGGGCACCGAGTTCACGCTCGTGGACACGGGGGGCTGGGAGGTGGACGTTGCCGGGATCGATGCTCGCGTGGCCGAGCAGGCCGAGGTGGCGGTGGACCTCGCGGACGCCGTGGTGCTGGTGGTGGACGGCACCGTGGGAATCACGGACACGGACGAGCGCGTGGTGCGGATGCTGCGCCGCAAGTCGAAGCCGGTGATCCTGGCAGCCAACAAGGTGGACGGGCCCGCCGGCGAGGCGGACGCGATGGCGCTGTGGAACCTTGGGATGGGGGAGCCGTACGCGATCTCCGCCCTGCACGGACGGGGGATCGGCGAACTGCTGGACGCGGCGATGGACGCGTTGCCGGAGGAGTCCGCAGTGGCGGCGCCCCCACCGGAGGGCGGCCCGCGGCGCGTGGCACTCGTGGGACGCCCCAACGTGGGCACGTCCTCGCTGCTGAACCGGCTCGCCGGCGAGGAGCGTGTGGTGGTCCACGACGTTCCCGGCACCACGCGCGATCCCGTGGACGAGGTGGTGGAGATCGGCGGGAAGACCTGGATCCTCGTGGACACAGCCGGCATCCGCCGCCGGGTCCACCAGACCTCCGGCGCCGACTTCTACGCCTCGCTACGCACGCAGGCGGCCATCGAGAAGGCCGAGGTGGCCGTGGTCCTCCTGGACGGGTTCGCGATGCTCACCGAACAGGACGTACGCGTGATCCAGCAAGTGATCGACGCGGGCCGGGCGCTCGTGATCGCCATCAACAAGTGGGACCTCGTGGACGACGACCGGCGCTACTACCTCTACAAGGAGCTCGACCGCGAGCTGGTCCAGATGCAGTGGGCGCCCCGAATCAACCTCTCCGCAAAGACCGGGTGGCACACCAACCGGCTGGTGCGGGCACTCGAGACCTCGCTGGAGGGCTGGGACACGCGTATCCCCACCGGGCGCCTGAATGCCTTCCTGGGCGAGCTCGTGGCAGCGAACCCGCACCCCGTTCGAGGCGGGAAGCAGCCACGAATCCTGTTCGCCACGCAGGTGCAGAACCGGCCGCCGCGGTTCGTGGTGTTCGCCACCGGTTTCCTCGAGGCGGGCTACCGGCGCTTCATCGAGCGCAGGCTGCGCGAGACGTTCGGGTTCGAGGGCACACCCATGGAAATCTCCGTGCGGGTACGGGAGAAGCGCCGCCGGTAAGTGGGCGCGGCGGCGGGGATCAGCCGCGCAGGACTACGTTCTCCGGCTCCTCACCCGCCAAGAGGTGCTCCATCTGGCGGTGCAGGAGCTTCACGAGCCGCGGCGTGAGCGCGTCCGTGGCACCTCCCACGTGCGGCGCGATCAGGGTGGCCTTCTGCCAGAGCGGGTGGTCCGCGGGGAGCGGCTCGGGATCGGTTACGTCGAGGGCGATGCGCAGCCGGTCCGCGTGCCGCAGCAGCGCATCCGTGTTCGCCACCTTTCCCCGCGCCACGTTCACGAGCACGGCCCCGTCCGGCATTGCGGCGAGGAATGCGTCGTCCACCATTCCGTCCGTCTCCGGGGTCAGCGGCACGATCACGATCACCACGTCCGCCTCGGGCAGGAGTTCCGGTAGCTTCCCGACGGCGTGGATCGCCCCCCGCTCGTCCTCCCGTTCGCGCGTGGCCACCCGGGTGATCGTCACCTCGAAGGGGTCCAGGCGCTCGGCGATCGCCTTGCCCACGCCGCCGTAGCCCACGATCAGCACATTGGAGTCCGCGAGGCCCTTGGTGGTGAACGGACGCCACTGGGAGATGTCCTGGTTGCGGACCATCTGGGGCACCTCACGCGTGACGGCGAGCAGGAGTGCCAAGGTGAGTTCCGCCGTCGCCGTCTCGTGGACGGACGAACCGTTGGCGACCACCGTGCCAGCCGGGACGCGATCGACGAGGGCGTCATACCCGATGGACTGCATCTGCAGGAGCGTGGTGTCCACCTCGGCAGTGGCGTCCAGCAGCTCCGGTGGGGCGAACGGGGGGAAGACCACCATATCGATCTGCTCGCGCGGGGCGGGGGCGGAGAGGTCCCACTCGATCAGCTCCACTCCCTCCGGCAGGGGATGGAGCAGTTCGGCGAGCGCGGGCGTGGGCGCGGAGACGGTGATCTTCTTCATGGACTGAGCGTATGCCCTCGTGGCGGTGGGGGCATAGCGACTAAACGGAGCGCTCGATCCGGGTATTGTGTGGTGTGGGGGACCGGGGATCAAGGAGGATCCAGTGGCCCCGCGGATCCCGAATCCGGTGATGATCCGGGACTGATTGAGTTCGCTCCGGGATCGACGAGGACCCGGAACTGGCAACGAGGAGCACTTCGATGGCATCAATGCAGGGCAAGGCCGGACTGGTGACGGCGGCAGGAGCAGGGATCGGCAGGGCGAGTGCGCTGGCGTTGGCCGGTGCGGGGGCCAAGGTGCTCGTATCGGACATCTCCGAGGACGGCGTGGCCGAGACCGTGTCCCTGATCCGGGAGGCCGGTGGCACGGCGGAGTCCATGGTGGGCGACGCCGCCGCGGAGGAGACGGCCGTGGCCATGGTGGAGCGTGTGGTGGAGCTGTGGGGAGCGCTCGACTTCGCCCACAACAACGCCGGGATCGGCGCGCCCAACCGGCCCTTCGAGGAGCAGGACGGCGCGGAGTGGGAGAAGCTCTTCCAGCTGAACGTGTTCGGCACCATGTACTTCATGAAGCACGAGCTGGCGCAGATGTACCGGCAGGGCTCCGGCGCGATCGTCAACACCGCCTCGCTGGCAGGGAAGTCCGGCAACCCCGGCCTCTCCGCATATTCCGCCACCAAGTGGGCCGTGATCGGAATGACGAAGGGCGCGGCCGCCGAGGCTGCGGACAAGGGCGTGCGCGTGAACGCCATCTGCCCCGGCGGGACCATGACGGCGGCGCTCCAGGGCTGGAAGCAGTCCTCCCCAGAGGCGTTCGAGGCCGTGGCCGGGCGCATCCCGATGAAGCGCATGGGCGAGCCCGAGGAGCAGGCCGCAGCCGCGCTCTGGCTCCTGTCCGACGCGGCATCGTACGTGACGGGCGTGGCCCTCAACGTGGACGGAGGGGACGGGATCCTCGGGAAGTAGGGGCGGCCGGCCTACGGGGCGCGCGCCGGCAGACGTGCAGCTCGCTTGGACGCGCGCCGGCAGACGTGCAACTCGCTTGGGCGCGCGCCGGCAGACGTGCAGCTCGCTTGGGCGCGCGCCGGCAGACGTGCAGCTCGCTTGGGCGCGCGCGACATCTGTCCGTCTATCCGGGAGTCCGTCTGCCGGTGGGTAGGCGCGCGTCCCGTTAGGGTCGTAGGTATGACAGAGACGTCCCTGCGTGGAATCCTCCTCGGAACAGCCTCGGCCGCCCTCCAGATCGAGGGCAACCTCCCCCGTACCAACTGGCACGACTGGGCAGCGGCCGGCAACATCGCCGACGGCACCACGCCCCACCCCACCACCGACCACTGGCAGCGTTGGCGCGATGACAACGCGCTGATGCAGGAGCTCGGCCTCCAGATCGCCAGGATCTCGATCGAGTGGGCGCGGATCGAACCCTCGGAAGGGCAGATAGACCACTCCGCACTGGACCGCTACCGCAAGGAGATCGCGGACCTGCGTGAGCGCGGGATCAGGCCGATGGTGACGCTCCACCACTTCGGGAACCCGGGATGGCTCGAGGACCAGGGTGCGTGGACGGACGAGGCCGCCGTGGCGAAGTTCCTCGGGTTCGTGGACCACGTGGTGGGGGCCGTTGGTGACCTGGTGGATGACTGGGTGACCATCAACGAACCCAACGTGTACGCCACGCAGGGCTACATGTTCCGGGAGGGACCGCCGGGCGTGATGAGCTGGCCCAAGCTTCGCCGCGTGATCCGCCACCTGGCCGTGGCGCACTGCGAGGCCTACCGCATCATCCACGAACGCCTGGACGCTCCGGGCCGCAGGGTGAACGTCACGTTCGCGCACCACGTGCGCCACTTCGAGCCCAAGAACCCGAACAACCCGGTGCACCGGTTCTTCACCCGCGTGGACGACGAACTCTTCCACCGCTCCGTGGAGAAGGCGTTCTTCTCTGGTGTGTTCGACGCCTTCGTGGGTACGCCGGGCCGCGCGATCACACCCGGCCGGTACGTGGACGTGAT
>CAZTOM010000206.1:2894-4514 GCA_964615555.1 uncultured Actinomycetaceae bacterium | reverse complement strand
GGTCGTCGAACTGCTGGAGGGCGTGGACAACCTGGCGCACCTGCTGCGGGACTTCGCACCGGCGCCCGGGCGGCGGGCGGGTGTGCTGGTGGACCACCTGGTGGCGGGCTCGAAGGAGTCGCGGCTGGTGGCCGAGGCGCTGCGCGGACTGCCGGCCGGCGGCAGCGCGCACGTGCTGGTGCTCGGCCACCCGTACGTGGACGTGTGGCAGGCGGTGAAGCCGGAGCGGGTGGGGCTCGAGCGCTGGCCCCACGTGCCGCGCGGGACGGACATCAAGGTGGGCACCCTGCGGGCGCTCGGGTGGCCGCACGCGGACCAGGGGGATGTGGCGAGCGGCTGGAAGAGGATCCTCGGGCGGGTGCGGACCTACCGGGACCTGGAGCCCGCGCTGCTCGGGCGCATGGAGGAGCTCATCGACTTCGTGACGCAATAGGCTGGCGAGATGGACCCCACCACCGATGCGGCGTTCCGCGCGAAGACCCTGCGATCGTTCACGGACGGGGAGGTGCTCCGCTCGATCCCGGCCCGCCAGAAGCCCCGGCTCGTGGTGCTCGAGTGGCTCCTCGAGCGGTTCGAGGCGGGGCAGGCCTACCCGGAGCGGGAGGTCAACGAGCTGATCGCCCGCTCCCACGAGGACACCGCCACGCTGCGCCGCGAACTGGTGGAGTGGGGGTACCTGGAACGCACGGACGGGATCTACCGCGTGGCCGGAGGCTCGCGGCCATGACCCGTCTCCCCCCTCCCGCCGCACACGACCCCGCCACCGCCCACGACCCCGCCGCCGCACACGACCCTGCCACCGCCCACGACCCTGCCACCGCCCACGACCCCGCGGCCGCCGAGGTCCCGGACCTGCGCAAGGAGCTGGACGCCGCACGCGCCCGCTGCCCCGTGGCGCACGACGGGCACACCTACACCCTCCTCGGGCACGCCGAGGTGGTGGCCGCGGCCACGGACCCTGAGGCGTTCTCCTCCGCGGCCTCCCGCCACCGCGCGATCCCCAACTCACTGGACGGCGCCGAGCACGCAGCGTACCGCGAGATCGTGGACCGGTACCTGACGCGCGGGGAGGTGGACGCCCAGGAGCCGCAGTGCCGGGCCCACGCCCAGGAACTCGTGGCGGGGCTCCGGCGCGGCGCAGTGGTGCGGATCCTCACCGACTACGCCGTCCCGTACGCCGTACGCACCCAGCTCACGTGGCTCGGCTGGCCCGCCGGGATCGAGGGTGAGCTGGTGGCGTGGATGGGCCGCAACCGGGAGGCCTCCCGCTCCGGGGACTACGCGCGCACCGCCGCCGTTGCCGCCGAGTTCGACGCGATCGTGGAACGCGTGGTGGCCTCCCGCGACGGCTCCGGGGAGGACGTCACCTCCCGGCTCATGCGAGAGTCCGTGGACGGCCGCCCCCTCACGCGCCGGGAGATCGTCTCCATCCTGCGCAACTGGACGGCCGGGGACCTCGGTTCGCTCGCCACCTCGCTCGGCGTGGTGGTCCAGCACCTCGCCGACCATCCCGAGGTGCAGGAGGAGGTGCGCGGGCTGGTGGCGGGCGACGGCGCGGCGGGCGGCGGCGCGGCGGGCGTGGAGGCCGCGATCGAGGAGATCCTCCGAATCGACGATCCC
>CAZTOM010000206.1:0-2794 GCA_964615555.1 uncultured Actinomycetaceae bacterium | reverse complement strand
CGGCGCGGCGGGCGTGGAGGCCGCGATCGAGGAGATCCTCCGAATCGACGATCCCTTCGTCTCCAACCGGCGCGTCACCACCCGGGACCTCCAGGTGGCGGGGGTGGAGATCCCCCAGGGCGCCCGCGTGGTGCTCAACTGGACCGCCGCCAACCGCGATCCGGCCGTGTTCGGCGATCCGGATGCGTACCGGCCGGCCGAGAACGCCGCGGACAACCTCGTGTTCGGGATCGGGCCGCACGTGTGCCCTGGCCGGGCGCTCTCACTCATGGAGCTGCGGGTGGCGGTGTCCGCCCTGCTTGAGGCCACCACCTGGGTGCATCCCGTGGAACACGAGCGCCCCGTGCGCATGGAGGCACCCGGCAGCGGGTGGGCACGCGTTCCGGCGGTCCTGGAGTAGGCCGCTAGGCCACCGCAACCACCTTTCCGCTGGTCCCGCCGCGGTGCAGGTGCTCGAGCGCGTCCGGCAGGTCCGTGAACGCCACCTGCTTCCCGACGGCGGGCGCTAGGGTTCCGTCACCGAGCCGGGCTGCGAGGTACTCCAGGTCCGTCAGGGTGGGGGCCACCGTGAAGGTGACGAGTCCCTGCCCCACGCGGGGGGCGAGCAGCTTGGCCCCGAGGAGTCGGCCGAGTGGGCCGAAGAACCGGTTCGGGGAGTCGCCGGAGAGCAGGACGGCGGTGCCGGTCTCCTTCACGCGCCCGAGGGCCTGGCGGGCCGTGGCGGTGCCGCCGCACTGGATGAGCACATCGAATTCGGGGCCGCCGGCGAGCGGGTCGGTGGCCGAGTGGTCGATCACGTGGTGGGCGCCCAGGTCCCGGGCGAGCCGGAGGTTCCCGGTGGAGGCGGTGGCCGTGACCTGCGCCCCCATGTGGCGGGCGAGCTGGATGACGAACGATCCCACTCCCCCGGTGCCCCCGAGCACGAGCAGGGACGTTCCCGCGGGAACGCCTCCTGCGCGCTGGAGGGCCTGGAGGGCGGTGACCCCAGCGAGTGGTACGGCAGCGGCGGAAGGCGCCTCCACGCCGTCGGGAATGGGGACAACCCGGCCCACGGGGAGGGTGACCTGCTCGGCGAACGCGCCGAAGCCGGCGTTGAAGGCCGTGCCGAGGACGCGCGTTCCGGGCGGGAGGTGGGTGGCGCCGTCGCCGGCGGAGACGATGGTGCCGGCAACATCGCACCCGGGGATGGCGTGCCTGGGGCCGCGCAGGCCGAGCTCGAGCCGGGCGAAGGTGGGCTCGCCGCGGACCATGTGCCAGTCGGCGGCGTTCAGCGACCACGCCTCGGGCCGCACCACCACCTGGCCGGGGGCGGGGACGGGATCGGGGACGTCCTGGAGGCGCAGGACGGTGCGGGGATCGCCGTAGGCGGTGTGGACGAAGGCCTTCATGTCACGAGCGTGGCAGGTGCCGGGCCGCGGGGTCATGGGGGTTATCCGGAATATTCGGTGGCGCCGGGGAGGGGGCCGGTGCCATTGTTGGCACCGCACTCACCCGTGCGGACGCAGCCGGAGCGTTGTGACGCCACCCGGTCCTGCACGTTGCGCGCGTTGGTGAACAGGCACTGGCAATCCGCTTCGGCGGCGGGGTTCGAGTCCCCTCCGGTGCCCCCGGCAGGATCCCCGCCCCGCAGCGCCCTGCGGACCGTGCCGCGCCCCCAGGGCCGGCGTGGTCCCCGCGATGCGGGACGCCTGCCGGGGGTGCCACACAGCCAGGAACACAGCGGGCGGCAGCCCGGAACACGGCGCAGAACAGGAAGGAGGCCGCCATGTTCACCCGTTTCAGCACCCACCTTACGGTGGAGCCCGGCGAGGCCGCGATCGAGTACGTGGACGGGGCGCGCACGCGCACCCTCTCGGCCGGTCGCCACCGGGTACGCCGCCGCGCGCTCTACCGCCACGTCTCCGTGCAGGAGGCGCTCCTGATGGTGGACACCCAGGAGATGCCCACCGCCGAGCAGGTTCCCGTGAAGGTCTCGGCTGCCGTGCGCTACCGGGTGGCCGATCCCGTGGCGTACGCGGAGCGCTCGGCCTCCCCGGAGCAGTTCGTCTACCTGGCCACCCAGGTGGCGTTGCGCGAGGCCGTGGCCGGGCTCAGGCTGGAGGAGCTCGCGCGGCGCACCGAGGCGTTCCCGCGGGAACGCCTCCGCGAGGCGGCCGCCGCAGCCGGGGCCGAGGTGGGCATCGAGGTGCTCGAGGTCCTTCTCAAGGACGTGGTCCTGCCCGCAGAGCTGCGCCGTGCCGCTGTGGCCCTCGCCAGCGCGAAGGCCGAGGGGCTCGCCCAGCTCGAGCGCGCCCGGGGTGAGGTGGCCGCCCTGCGCGCGGCCGCGAACGGCGCCAGGCTGCTCGCAGAGAACCCCGCCCTCGCCGAGATGCGGATGGTGGGAAGCGTTCCCGCGGGAACGCAGCTCGTGCTCCATGTGGGACGCGAGAAGGGCGCCGCCACCGGCTGAGGCCCGCGCCTACCGGCTGAGGCCCGCGCCTACAGGCTCAGGACCGTGTGCGGTGGCACCTCGTCCGGACGAACCGGTCCGGGCGGGGTGCCCTCGCCGAAGGGCCGCCCACCGAGGCGGTCGCGTCCGTGCGGGGTGAGCCACTCCTCGAGGTCCGGCCCGCCGGGCACGATCCCGTGGGGGTTCAGGTCCGTGTGCACCACGTAGTAGTGCTCCTTGATCTGCTGGAAGTCGATCGTGTCCCCAAACCCGGGGGTCTGGAACAGGTCGCGGGCGTAGCCCCAGAGGTTCGGCATCTCGGTGAGCTTGTTCCGGTTGCACTTGAAGTGGCCGTGGTAGACGGGG
>CAZTOM010000205.1:2603-4520 GCA_964615555.1 uncultured Actinomycetaceae bacterium | reverse complement strand
GAGCCGCCCCCGCTGCGCCGGCTGGACCTGCTCCCGGAGCCTCCTCCCGAGCCGGCGGTGTACCGGAGGGCTGACATGCCGGTGGTGTTGAGACCGGAGGTGGCCGCACCCATGGAGCGAACCCTCGCCCGGAAATCGCCCGCAGACCCGCCGTCGTACCAGCGGGTGCTCGGGGTGTACCGCCCCTCCGCAGCGAGCTGCTCGAAGAGCGAGGTCCACCTGTCCGCCACCCCGAACACGAGGGCCCAGGGGAGGTACTTCGAGTAGATGTCCGCACCGGCCTCCCACCGTAACTGGTGGGCCTCTGCGGTGGTCAGGTAGTGCCGGAACCCGCGCAGCTGTTCGTAGAGCGCGCGGCCCTTGGCCGTGCGCCCATGTGCTGCCCGCCGTGTGAGGACAAGGACGGTGGTGAGGCTCGCGATCGCGACCGCTGCGGCGAACAGTGCCGGAAGCAGGCCGAGCGCTCCGGCCCCGTTCAGAATGAGGATGGCGAAAACCGCAATCCACACGCCCTGGTACGCCAGGAATACCGCCCATCCGATAAAGGTTCCGAAGCCCCGCGCCGGGGGGCTTCCCACGAGGCCCGTGCGCCGGAACCAGCCCTCCGAGTCCGAGTGCTTGGTCAGGATCTGGTTGAACTCCCGCAGTCGCGGCGCGAACCGTCCGTCGAAGGAGCCGAGCTGCACGCTGGACGTGCCGGAGAGGAGTGCCTGGATCAGGTGTTGCTCATGGTCCTTGAGGAGGTCCCGCGAGGGCGGGTTCACCGCCTCGGCAATGGTCCAGTCATTCGTGTTGCCCCGCGAGTCCGTTCCACTCGGCTCGATGGTGAGGTATCCCCGCACGGCGAGGTCGATCATGGTGGCGGTGAACGCCTCGGGGGTCACGGACTCGTCCTCGATGACCTCGGCCTCGCCGGGGGAGAGCCCGTCCGGGGGCGTGAAGCGCGGTGCCACCACCGGCTCCCGTCCGAGGCGGCCAACCCGGTGGGGCTGGCCCTCCAGGGGCACCTCGCCTGGGGCGACGCCCTCGTAGGTCTCGTCTCGTCCGAAGGCAATCCGGGTGCCGGCGATCGCCGCGAGCAGCGCCGCCCAGACGCCTGCCAGCAGCGCCCAGTTCTCCATCACGAAGTCGGACGCCCGCTGGAGGGGGCCCGGCCGCCGCTCCGACGGGCCGTCCCCGGTGATCTCCTCCAGGATCGGGTCCGTGTCAGTGAACGTACCTGGGGGGAACGCGGCCATGATCGTCAGGCCGTCGCGGGAGGTGTAGTCCGTTCCCGTGAAGGTGACCTGGTTTCCCTCGGCCTCCTCGGTCCCGCAGCTGTCCGTGGACCCCTCCGGGCCCCTGTAGCAGGCGTAGTCGACGACGTCGGCCGGTCCCGTGATCCGTACCGTCACCTCGTCCACCTGGTTGGGTGAGTCCGCGAAGGCGTTCAGGTAGAGCTCGTCCTGGTCTTGGACCCCGTCCTCACCCCGGATTGCGTTGAGCGTCCCCTCCACCTGGTACGTGAGGACGTAGGTCTGGAGGCCTGAACGGGTATCGGAGGAGCCGTCCGGCGCACCGATCGCGAGGGTCACCAGCCGGCCCGTATCCCTCTCCACCCACACCTCGGCGGGCGCACCGCTCGGGGAGGTGACCTCGAAGCCTGAGTACCGGTACACCCGCTGGTGCGTATCGTCATAGCCCATCCGCTGGACCAGGTCCCGGTAGAAGCCGAGGCCCTCCCGCTCCCCGAAGTCCCAGTCGTAGGTCTCCGTGACGTGCAGGATGCCGTCGGACGTGAGCTCGTAGTCGATCGTGAGCCTGCGGACAACGTCCTGGGAGGGATCGCCGCTGGCCCGTGCGGGGAGGGCGATGAGGAGAACCATCGTGAGTACCGCAACCACTGCCGCGCCGAGGCGGAGCACGAGCGGGCGGGTC
>CAZTOM010000205.1:0-2503 GCA_964615555.1 uncultured Actinomycetaceae bacterium | reverse complement strand
GTGTCACGGGGCGTGCCTCACCGGCGGAAGGTGGAGCGTGGTGGCGCAGATTCACGCACACGAGGGTAACCCGCGAGGGCGCGCGCCCGAAGTACATCCGGTGGCACTCCGAACCGAATACTGAGCCGGTTCGCCGGACCCTACGAGCGCTTGGCCCACGCCCGCGTGGTGGAGTCCTGCACCACCAACGAGGGGTCCACGCTCACCACCCGGGCCTCCTCGCGGCCCGCGAGGCGCTCGCCCACGAGTTGCATGGCGAGTGTGGCGATCTCGTTCCGGGGCTGGTGCACCGACGTCAGCCGGGGCCGGATGCGCCCACCCAGGGACACGCCGTCGAACCCGACGATTGACAGGTCCTCCGGGATGCGCAGTCCGGCATCGAGTGCCTCGGTCATGAGCTCGAACGCGGTGGCGTCGTTATCCGTGAAGGCCCCGGTGATTCCGAGTGCGCGGAGGTCCGCCACCACGTCCGCACCCTCCTCGAGGTGCACCTGGGCCACGCCCAGGCCGGCCGCACGCATCGAGGTGCGGTAGGCGGCGTAGCGCTCGATGGCCGTGGGGCGCTGCGAGGCCGTCACGAACGCGATCGAGGTGTGCCCGAGCGAGCGTAGGTGCTCGACGGCGAGGGCAGCCCCCGCACGGTCGTCGGAGACGATCGTGTCCACGGTGGGGATCTCGAACGCAGAGCGGCCCACCACCACCACGGGAACCTCCCGTGAGGCCAGATCGATCGCCTGCAGTGGAACCGCGCCTGAGAGCACCACCAGGGCATCACACCCCACGTCGATGAGGGTGTCGAACTGCCGCTCGTAGTCGGTCGACTCACGCAGGCCCGGCGCCAGCACCATCCGGTGCCCCGCCGTCCGGCAGGCCCGCTCCATCTCGGAGGTGAGCTCGGAGAAGTGGGGATTCTCAACGTGCCGGACGGCCACCCCGATCACGCGCTAGCGGCTGGCCGCCCCCTGGCGCAGCGGTGTTGCGGGCCGCCGACCACGTTCGCGGCTCCATGAGGATGCCGTTGCGGAAGGACTGGGTGGACAGGGTGTCTCCCACCCAGTAGTCGGCCGTGAAGTTCTCGGGGGTGAACACCCCCGGCGTCCTCATCACGGTGGAGAGCGTGAGCACCGTGAGCGGGAGGATCACGGAGATGAGGAACACCACCACCGGCACGGCTGTGCCCGCGGCGCGCCAGCGGCGCAGGTCCACCCGCCGCGCCGGGTTGCCCTTCCCCGTGATCGTGACGAACCGCTTCGCCTCCTTCACGAACCGGGCGTCCACCAGGAGGGAGAGTGCCCCGAGCACGATGAGGGCCAGCGCGAAGACGGCGGCCACGCCCGACTGCCGCGTGTTGACCGACTGGTAGAGGGAGGTGGACAGGACCCGGAACCCGTCGGGCAGGCCCACAACGTAGGAGGCGCCGAACTCCCCGATGGTCTTGGCGAACACCAGGACCGCGGAGGAGACCAGCGAGGGTGTGAGGATCGGGAGTACCACGGTGCGCATGCGGGTCCACCAGTCGGCTCCCACCACGAGGGCCGCCTCCTCGTACTGCGAGTTCAGCCGCGCGAGCGAGTTGCCCACGAGCATGAACACGAACGGGGAGTAGTGGAGGATGTAGATCACCGTGATCGGGAACTGGCCGTAGGCGAGCCAGTCCGGGGTGGAGATTCCGGCTGTCTCGATCCACCCGGGGCTCCCGGCCATCCGCCGGTTCTTGAAGATCGTGATCCATGCGAGCGCGAAGGTCCACGAGGGCAGCAGGTAGGGGACGATCAGCGCCGAGGCGAGCCACCGGTGGCCCCAGATGTTGGAGCGGCGCACGAGAACCGCGAGGGTTGTCCCCACCACGAGTGAGCCGAAAACTGCCACCAGCGCCACCTTGAGCGTATTGGTGAGGGGAGTCCAAAAGAGCTGGGCCGCCACGGGCGAGCGCATGGTGCGCCACAGGTAGTAGGTGGTGGGCTCACCCACCGCCTGTCCCGTGTTGTGGGCATCGCCCGTCTGCACGGTGAAGGCATCGGACACCATGAGGAGCACGGGGACGGCCATCAGGTAGACGAGCACGAGGACCAGGACCACGGTGAGGGCCGAGGTCCGGTCCGAGATCAGGACGTTCAACCGGTAGCGCCACCCCGCACGGCGGGGCGCGTGACGCGGCGCGCGGAGGTCCCCTCCAGTAAGGAGGTCCTCCTGCTCCTGCATCCGTGTGGCCGTCATGCGCACCTTCCTGCGTTCGAGCCCGACGCTAGGAACGCGATGCGAAGGTGCAGTAAACGGGGGATAACCCGTGGTGAACACTCGGGCAAGGCTCCGGACGATTCCGGATTCTGTTCCGAAACGTTGCGCTGCCGTCCGGAAGGATCCGGACCGTCCACGTTTGGTCCGGTGGGCGCACGTCCCGGACAATGGTGGGATGGATTCGAAGGACCAGGCCGAGACCACCCCGACCCCCGCGCAGGGTGAGCCGCCCGCAGAGGTGGGCGACGCCGTCGACGGGGGGAAC
>CAZTOM010000204.1:0-4533 GCA_964615555.1 uncultured Actinomycetaceae bacterium | reverse complement strand
GCGAATCGGGCGAGGTGTCCATCCGGATCGACCCGGGTGCCACGAACCACCCGCTGTCCGTGTGGGACTACGGCAGCGGCGACTTCGCCGTGTGGGACGGGGAGTACACCATCCACGTGGGGACCAGCTCGGAGGACACGGAGGCGCTCACGCTCACGCTCGGCTAGGGGCCCGGGACGGCGGCCCACTACGCACATCTGCGTATGGTGGGCGCCCCCGCGGGGCGGGATGGTTGCTCCAAGCCCGGAACGGGCGTGACCCCCGAGACGAATGGAGCACCCATGAACATTGGACGGATTGCGCGGCGCGGAGCCGCCCTCGCCGCACTGGTGGTGGTGGCCGGCGCCGGAGCCGCACAGGCACACCACTGCTACAAGGAGGACTGGAACGAGCAGGCGTACCACAACCAGGCCACCAACGGTTCGCCGTGGGTGTCCCTCACCGCCATGGCGCAGGGCTTTGTCCCCCCAGAGGTCCAAGCGGCCTGCCCCACGGCGATCAGCAGCGTGGTAAGCGACTTTCTGGTGCTCAAGGGCATGGACCGCGAGCCGCTCATCCACGTGAACGCCACCGTGGGCTCGGGCGCGTACTACAACAAGGGCAAGGAGCCCGGCGGGATCCGGTACCTCTCGGAGGCCGATTTCGGATGGCTCGAGGGTGAGCTGGACGCACGCATCACCGCGTGCCTGAGCCCGGAGTCCTGACGGACGGTCCGGCTACGGGAGGGCGGGGTCAGGAGCTGCCTGACTACGGGAGGGCGGGGTCAGGAGCTCGGCGGCGCCGGGGAGCGCAGGAGGCCGAGTTCCTGGCCCCGCAGCACCGCGCCCAGCCGGTCGCCGGTGTTGAGCTTGCGGTACAGGTTCTCCTGGTGCTTGTGGACCGTCCGGGGGGAGATCCCGAGTACCCGGCCGATCGCCTCCGCCGTGCGGCCCCGAGCGAGGAGTTGGAGAACCATGGTCTCCCGCGCGGTGAGGAGGTCCGAGGGTGGCGGACGGAGCGTTGTGAGCATCTGGATGTGGCGGTCCAGCCCCCGGATGAGGCCCTGGAGCCCCGTGATGGCCTCGAGGATGTGGGCCGGGATCGGGTCGTCCGCCACCAGCACCCATCCGGTGTAGTGGGCACTCGGGCTGGTGTCCTCGAGTGGGATCGCGAGCTGGTGGAGTGGCAGGTGGAGGCGCTCCATGATCTCCCTCGCCTCGCGTTCGAGTTCCCACCCGCTGGTGAGCAACTGGGCGAGCACGGCGGGAGTCCTCCGGCCCGTCTGGGCGTAGTAGCGCGAGAGGGGGTGGCGGACCAGCGCCTCCTTGGAGGGCAGCTCGCTGGGACTGGGAGCTGGCCGGGAGCCGCCCACGAACCACTCGAGCTCACCAGCGGGATCCACGTGCACGCGAGCCACCTGCGCGGCCTCGGCCACCTCGAGGAAGTGGGTCACGAGCCTGTTCCGGGCCGTGGTGGAGTCATCGGCAGCGAGGACGTCTGCCGAGGCCTCCAGCCAGGCATCCGCCATCGTGTCCACCTCCGGTTGGGACCAATGTCCCACCGCGGGTAGGTCCTGTAAAGCGGTGGCACCTACCATGTGCTCATGGCTCCCTCGACGACGCGCGCCTGGGTGGTGGCGTGCCTCCTCGCGGCGCTGGCCGTTGCGGGGGTGGCGCTCACGGGTGGTTTCGCGCCCGCGTCACGGGCGCCCGGGATCGAGGCCCAACCCGGTGAGGAGTTCTCGCTGACGCGCTGGGACGTGAGCGTGGAGTCCTGTACCTACGTGCCACCGGTTCAGGGAGCGGATGGGGAGGGCAGCGTGGTGGTGGCGATGAGCGTGACAAACACGTGGGACCAGACCATGCCGTACATGGAGGACGCCACCTACCTCCTGGAGCTGCCGAACGGCGACCGGTTCGGCGGCGGTACCGGCACCTACGCCCGGTTCGCGGACGCCGAGACGCCCGGCGGGTTCGACCCCGGCTTCCGCCGGCCCGCCCACCTCACGGCCGATCTCCTCTCCCCCTACTGGGGCGACGACGAACCCGTGCGGCTGCGGTTCTCCGGCGAGAAGCTGAGTGACGGCTTCCTGTTCGGCGGGGAGTGGGTGGCGGACCGGCAGGTGGCCGCGGTCTCGCTGCCCTGCCCACCCGAGGTGGCCGGGTGAGCGGCGGCCAGGTGAGCAGTGGCCGGCCGCCCGTGCGGCGCGGGCGGCGGGTGGTCGAGGTGGTCGCGATCCTGCTGTGCTTCGTGCTGATCGCGCTCATCAACGCCTACCTGCGCGCTGACATCCGTGCAGTGATCGTCGTGCGACTGCGCGCTGACGAACCGGGCACCCGCTGGTACGTGGGGCCGCCCGGGGAGCCGGTGGAGTCCCCGGCCTTCGACATCACCGTGACGGACGTGGTGCTCGCCGAGCGGGTGGCCCAGGGCTACACCGAGCTCACCAGCGAGGGGGTGCTGGTGGTGGTGGAGTGGACCGCTGACGTGAAGGGTGCCCGCGCCCTGCTCGCCGGCGTGGAGCTCCACACCGCGAGCGGCCTGACCCTCCATCCGCGCCGCGAGTTCCTCTACAGCGCCGGTCCCGGCGCCACGGACGCGGGCTTCACGCGCCACGCCACGTCCGTCTTCCAGGTACGCGACGGGGACGCCCTCGGCGCAGACTTCGTGGTCCACTTCGACCGCGGCTTCGCCTACACCTACGCCGGCGCCGTGCGGGTGCGCGACGTGGTGGATGGGGCCACGCCGGTGGTGGGGGGCGTCGAGGTGGAGGCCGGCAGGCTGGAGGTCACGCCGTGAGCCGGCGACTCGGCGATGCGGCCGGCCGGAACGGGGTGGCGCCGTGAGCCGGAGGTGGAGGTGGATCGCGTTCCTGCTCAGCCTGGTGCTCGCGGTGGGGACGGCGGCGTGGATCGGGTGGACCCGGTACGACAAGCTGGACCCCCGGCCCCGCCACGTCCTCACCCCGGACGGTTCCGTGGAGGTGCGCGGCCTCGTGTTCACGCTGGACTCGTTCGGGCAGGTGGACGTACCGGAGGAGAACCTGTTCCAGGAGGTTCCCGACGGCGCGGTCTGGGTGCAACTCACCGTGACCCTGGACGTGCAGCGCCCCTCGGTGGAGGAGAGTGAGGACGAGTGGTACTGCTCCATGGAGCTGGTCACGGACCACGGGATGTGGCAGCCGGACACGTACACGATGAGCCTGCTGGGACTGCAGGAGGGATGCACCTCCGGCTACGACCAGCCGAACTTCGAGGCGGGTGAGACCGCGCAGCGGCACGCACTGTGGCTGGTGCCCGAGCAGATGCTGGTAAACCCGCGGGTGCTGGTCCAGTTCACCCCGCCCCCCGAGGCGATCGAGATCAGGCCCGCGAGTTGAGTGCGGGGCGTCCCTGCCGGGCCATGGCGGCCTGCATCGCCCGCTCGAAGGCGGTGGCGTAGAGGGCCACGGCGATGGTCCACATGAGCAGTTCGCCGGCCAGTTCGATGAGCTGGAGGTAGCGCATCGTGGTGGCGAAGCCCTGCGGGCCGGCCAGGTGCAGCAGGGTGTCGGTCACGAGCGGGGCGATCGCCTGGACGGTGGCTCCGAGCAGGAGGTAGGCAGCGATGAAGGGCCAGCCGCTCGTGAGGATGAGCCGGAAGGCCTGGACCACGGGGGCGATGTCCTCCGCCTGGTTCTTCAGCCACAGGACGAGGAACCGCAGGGGGCTGGAGGAGATCGTGGATTCAAGGCTGCGGACCGGCCGGAGCCCGCGGGCCTTCCGCGTCCCCTCGGAGACGCGGCGCAGCAGCCAGCCGGGGGCCACCGCCTGCCCGAGGTCCTCCCAGCCCACCACGGTGGCGGTGAGCGCGAGCCATACGAGGGGCAGGAGCACCACGAGCCACAGGCCGGGCGCCACGAAGCCCCACAGTGCGTCCACCACCTGCTGCACGGCCTCGGGGACCGTGGTGTCCCACCACAACCTCCAGTCGGGTAGGAGCCCCTTGGCCCCCTCCCACGCCTCGCGGCCCCACCTCCAGAACTCCCGCTCCCGCGCCCAGTCCAGGAGCCGCCGGAGCATGGACTCCACCCCGAGGAAGGCCGTGAGGATCACCGTGCCACGCACGAACACGCGGGTGAGTCCGAGCCCCACCCCGCCCCGGCCGCGCGTGGCGATCTCGAGGACTGCCTGGAGTCCCCACGCCACCACGGCGATCACCAGATAGGTGGTCCAGGCCGCGAAGGTGATCGAGTAGTTGGTGGCATCGATGCCGTAGGTGATGAGGTTTGCGTTGAAGACCCTCTGGACGTGGTCCTCCGTGAAACCCCACGCCGCCCACACCGCCAGGAACGGCACCACGGAGTGGGTGAGGACCGCCTGCGGGGTCCGGCGGCTCAGGGTTGGATCAGCCAGCGCCAGCGTGCGGGAGTCCGGGTCGAACACGTAGGCCTGCCGGTCACGGGTGGCCTCGTGGAGCATGAGCACCAGGCAGACCACCCAGACCACCATGGCGGCCACGAACATGAGGGTGGCACCCAGCACGTTGGGACCGAACCTGACTGAGGCCATGATG